>NVWB01000377.1 GCA_002733575.1 Blastopirellula sp.
GGTCTCGCCCGATGAAGCCTTCTTTCAGTTCAGAGTTCTTGTTGTTCTGCATCATCGGGGTTCTGCCGAACTCGCCGCCCCAGACAACTAAGGTTGATTCGAGTAGTCCTCGATTCTTTAAGTCGGTGAGCAGCCCTGAAATGGCTTTATCAATCTGACGACATTTAATCGGCAAGGTCTTATCAATCGATTCTCCAGGCGAACTGCCATGGTGATCCCAACCCCAGTCGTACAGTTGAACGAAACGGACACCTTGTTCAACTAGTCTTCTGGCTAACAAACAGTTGTTGGCGAACGTAGGATCATCACCCTTGTACAATGGGCGTGGGTCATCGGCGTCTTCTGAAACCGATTTATGGCCGGGTTGCGCACCATACAGATCCAGAATATTCTTGGGTTCATCGGCGATGTTCATCACTTGCGGAACTGCGGTTTGCATACGATAGGCAAGTTCGTATTGTGAGATACGAGTTTGGGTTTCTGCGTCATTAACATCCTTAAATTGCATCTCATTTAAATCACGCATCGCATCAATGGTTTTGCGACGCAGGCGAGAACTCATACCATCTGGGTTCGAGAGATACAACACTGGATCACCCGAAGTCCGACACTGAACCCCTTGATACACGGTCGGTAGAAAACCTGAACCCCAGAGCGATTTGCCGGCACTAGGAGTTTTACCACCCGAGGCCAGCACGACAAAACCCGGTAAGTCTTTATTTTCGGTTCCCAAGCCATAAGTGACCCAAGAGCCGATGGATGGAGAGCCAAGTCGAGGCTGGCCTGTTTGCAGCAACAGTTGCGCAGGTGCGTGATTGAACTGGTCGGTATTGACTGTGCGAATGACACAAACGTCATCAATCACATTCGCCAGATTGGGTAATAGTTCGCTAATCCATTGACCCGACTGGCCATGTTGTTTGTATTTGAATACCGAACCTAGCATCTTCGGCACGCCCTTGATAAACGCGAATCGTTTGCCTTCTAGATATTCTTGCGGACATTCTTTGCCATGAAACTTGGTCAACTCAGGCTTATGTTCAAAAAGTTCCAACTGCGAAGGCGACCCGGCCATGTGCAAATAAATGACCGACTTGGCCTTTGCCGGAATTTTCGTGAGATGCGAAGCGGTTGGAGATTGCGCATTAGCACCATCAGAATCAAGCAGAGACGCCATGGCCATGCAGCCAATTCCAAGACCCGATTGTTGGAGGAAATGTCTTCGTGTGACCGACTGCAAATGTTTTTGGTGAAAATTCATGATTTGTTATTGAGTAATTAGGCTGAGGGCAGTTTGGCTAGTTTCGCATTAAAGTTTCATCCAAGTTCAACAGAACATTGGCAACCGTGGTCCATGCGGCAAGTTCAACTGGTTTTGTGTCTTTATCAACGGTAATATTGGCCGATTTCAGCAAACGAGTTGCGGAGTCTGGGTGACTCTGGAAATCTGATAATGCTATTTGATACATTTGCACCAAGCGTTCTACTTCCGGTTGGTTTGGTGGCCTGACAAGAACGCGGCGGAAGCCTTCGGTTACCCGATCTTCAATCGATTGATTTTCAGCATGAATCATAATACTTGCGAGGGCACCTGCCGCTTCGACAAACACAGGGTCATTCATGGTGATTAATGCTTGTAGTGGAATATTGGTGCGAATACGGCGGACGGAACAAATTTCACGCGAAACCGCATCAAACGTGGTCATCGAAGGATAAGGGCTCGTTCGTCTCCAAAACGTATACAGCCCGCGACGATACCGATCTTCGCCCGGTGAAGTGACCCATTTGAGTTTGCTGTAGGTGGTCTTCCAGATGCCTGATGGTTGTGGAGGCATCACTGAAGGACCACCTAGTTTTGAGGATAACAGTCCACTGGCAAATAAGGCCTGGTCTCGGATTGTTTCAGCCGATAGTCGATAACGGGGGGCCCTACTAAGCAACCGGTTTTGAGGATCTAGTGCAAACTTTTCTGGAGTAACATGCGAAGATTGCTGATAGGTGGAAGACATGACGATTGACTTGCAGAGTTGTTTCAAAGACCAGGCTTGGGTTTTTTGAAAGTCAACGGCCAAGTTATCGAGCAACTGTGGATGACTGGGCAGCGAGCCTTGCGTGCCAAAATCTTCTTCGGTTTCGACAATGCCACGTCCGAAGATACGCGACCAAACCCGGTTGACTGCGACTCTGGCAGTGAGTGGATTGTTAGGAGAGACAAGCCAGTTGGCAACTGCAATGCGATTATCCGGCGACTTGGAAGACGAACTGTCGTCAGAGACAGCTTCAAAAATGTGGGGCAGGGCAGGGGAGACCGGTTCACCTAGTTCCAAAAAGTTGCCACGTATATGAATGTGGGTCTTTCGTTGTTTAGCCGAAGCCAGATCACGCATCACCGGTGTTGTTGGTATTTGTTTAACTAATGTATCCATTTGTTTTTGAAGCTGATCGACTTGTTTTTGGATATTGGCAGTCGCTGGATAGACCTTGCGAAAAGCTGCGGCCAATTGTTTTTGTTGAGCCGGTGATCGTTTGCTGGAAGGGATCGCTGCAATTTCGGAAATGGAAGTAAGGGCTACGTCAAGTGAATCAAAAGGTTGGTCACTGGCAAGAATCCTAAATCGACCTAGCAACAGAGAATTACCATATTGTTGTGAAATCGCAATCTTTAATTTAGTGGACTCTAAGTTCTCTAGCGTGTCGGCCAGTCCGAACACAGCCACATGTGGTTTGCTTTGTTGCGGAGAAATGGCCCAGCCGGTTTCGATTTTGTCATCAATGGCCCCTTTGACATCCCAGCCCTTTTGAGAAAAATTCGCTTTTGCTTGGTTGAATTTTAATTCGGTTGATTTGCCATCTTTTGTAATCGCTTCTACCTTGAATTGGCTCACGACAAAATTCGGATCGCCTCCGTTTCTGCCAGGGCCGTTCTTGTCGAGTGAAGGATCTGTCAGAGCCTCTAAGCGAATCGTGTTTACTTTAGTACTGGGCAATTCAACTTCCAAGGTATAAACATCTTTGGCCGGTTTATTGCCAGAGACTAAGACGGAATTGTCTGCCAGTACTTTGAACGTGGCTTTGCCTGTCGACGTGACTTCTGTTGGATGAAGTACGGACCAGACATTTTTTTGTGCAATCTCGCTCTCCCATTTTGTTCGAGCCGCCTGTAACTCAGGTGATTCTTTTAGCAGTGTTTGTTTTAAGGCGTTTAGTTTCTGGTTGAAATAATCTAGTTCGGCTTGTTGTGCAGTTGTAGGCGTTGACAAGCGAGGAGGGTCATTTCCTAGATCGGCATCTTGCGTTTGATTGAAGTAAGCATAAAAGCGGTAGTAATCGGTTTGCGAGATCGGGTCGTATTTATGCGAATGGCATTTGGCACAGCCCATTGTCAGGCCCATCCAGACTTGAAGCGTGGTGTCGACGCGATCTTTGACTGCCAAAGTGCGAAATTCTTCGTTATCGGTTCCGCCTTCGGTATTGGTCATCGTATTGCGATGAAAGGCGGTTGCCAGTTGTTGTTCCATGGTAGCGTTGGGTAGCAGATCACCGGCAATTTGTTCCAATGTAAACTGCGAGTAGGGCATGTCTTGATTCAAGGCGTTGATGACCCAGTCGCGGTAGCGCCAGATGATTCGCTCTTGATCTTTTTCATAGCCGGTCGAGTCCGCATAGCGAGCAAGATCTAACCACATGCGGGCCCAATGTTCGCCATAGTGTTTGGAGGCCAGTAGTTCATCGACCACTTTCTCATACGCATTATTGGAACGATCTTCGACGAATTGTTCCACTTGTTTCTGCGAAGGTGGAATGCCGATTAAATCGAGATATAATCGGCGAATGAGAACATGACGATTGGCTTGCGGACTTTGCTTGAGCCCTGCTTCTTCAAGATGAGCTAACACAAAGGCATCGATTTGGTTTTGAACCAAGTCTTGTTGATGGACCTGGGGAGGATCGATTTTGACCGGCATTTCAAAGGCCCAATGTTTTTCGTAATCGGCCCCTTGCTCAATCCAGTTTTTAATGATCACCACTTCTTTTTCGGTCATCTGGTGCCCAGCATCTGGCGGCGGCATTTTTTCATCAGCATCATCGGAAATAATCCGTTGAAAAGCGGTACTTTCTTTACTGTTGCCAGGAACGATAGCTTGGTAGCCACCTAAGTCGGCGGTGGCTCCGTCAAAAATATCTAATCGCAAATCGGCTTCGCGTGATTCTGAGTCATTCCCATGACATACGAGACAGTTTTTGGAGAGGATGGGTAGAACATCAACGCGAAAGTTTACTTGGGGAGAACCTGCGTTCTCATCTGCTTGTAAAATGGAGTGAGTGTAAACACAACTTGCTAAGCAGAAGCTGATAGACAAAACGAACGGATTGATTTTATAGATAGAGCGCATAATCTTATTGTTTTCAAACGGCAAGAAGGTCGTTGAGGTGGGAAGTTCCATTATAGCAGAACTGAAATTCTTTGCTTGATTTATAGACCAAATTGATTGAGACTTCTCTAATAAAAACCCCTGTATATCTCTGTCAAATATTTGATAGAGATATACAGGGGTTAAATAGGCATCAAAGAGTAGCAATATGTTTTATTTTCACTTCAACAATGCTTCCATTGCGTCTAATAAAATCGATTCAGACCCGGAAGAGACGCGAGAGGCCCTTTCGCTGGTTTCATAACCCCCTTGTGAGTAGGAGATTGCGGTGCCGATATAGCCTGGGCCATATTCAGCATAGGCGGCCATGCAGACTTTGCTTTTTGGTTTCATTTTTTGTGCCGCAAGTTGGTATTCGACAAATAACTCGCCCGGCATATGGAGTAAATAAGTATCGTTCAATTTTAGACTGCTGAGAACGATGGGGTAGCCGGCATTAGTTCTTTGCAGCCAAGCCAGATGTTTAGCGGCGGTTAGCTTCTCTTTAATATCAGCTTCTTTGTTGTCTAATACTTCAAGCAACTTGTCGGCAACAAGGTGCGAACCCAAAGGCAAGGTAACCTCGGCCGTTTTCCATAGAATATCATCACTGGAGATCGGTTGCCGCTCGGTATTTTTCCAAGCTGCTTCCATTCCTTGTGCCATACGTGCGGTTAAGATCGGTCGAGTTTTCACGGAACCATCGTTGTACTTGCCTGCGGCAACATTGCCACTTGCTCCGTTGAAATGAATATGAAGCACGCCGGTTTCTTTCTCACGTTGTTTTCGGGCCAGCCCTACAAACTCGGATGTGACATCACCTTGCCCGTAATAGCTTTGGGGATGGGTTGCGTAATAAGTAAGCACGGCCAGCGGCTTGTCTTCTTGAAAGAATGTGACCGAGCGGAGCCAGGAGTCAATCACTCCTTCTGGTGCAGCGATGGCAGCGGGGTTGGTTGATTTACTGAAACGAATGATTTTCACTTTGCCATCGTCACCCAAGATACGACGATTCGAGGCCACTTTTTCAACCTGAGCTTTACCTGTGCCGATATGTGTGACGACTTTCGGACTTTTAGAAGCGGTTTTAATTGCGTCCGCAACTCGGGCAATAGTTTGTCTGAGAAATACAACATCGTACTTCAGTTTACCGACGCCTCGTTCTGCAAGAATTTGATGCGTTGTAAAATCACAGCGTACCCCATCGTGTTGATGCAATGTATGGATGGTAACGCGATTGGCATCGGTTTGTGCCGCTTTGGCTAGTCGAACTTTCCATTGCTCAAATCCATCGTTGGCGATTCCAATCCAATCGACCGCACATAACACAATCGGTTTTTGGTTGGCTGGATAGAGAATAATGCCTCGGGCACTAAGTGGGTCAAGAACGGATCGAGTAGGTGCATAAGCCACAGGACTGCCAATCGGGGGCGTCGCGTCGACATTGAACGTAGCGATTTTCAGTGTTTGATCCGCGAAAGCAGCAGATGCAAACAGACAAAGCGAGAGGCAGAGTGGAATGAAATATCTCATCGTGTGACTTTCTGGGAGTGATTATTGTTTCTTCATTTGGTTGTACAATGCTTCAATGCTGTTTGCAATCAAGCGTTCGCACTCTGGTGACCAAGTCGTCGGTTGACCATAGTAAATCATTGAACTGCTACCTTCGTAGCCACCTTCGGTTAAGACTCTTCGTGAAGGAATATAGGCCATCACATCATTGCTGTATCCGGCAACCCAAGTTGGATCGTCTAAAATTTCCGTTTTGATCAAATGAGCGTAATCGACCACGACTTCCCCGCCGAGTAGAACAAATTTGACATCATTGCCAATCATCCAAAGTTGAATCGGGTAAGGATACGTTGCTGGGAGTTTACCGTCCTGATCAAGTTTGTTGAGTAAGTGTTTAGCGCGGCTTGCAATATAACGATTGCTCGATTTTGTATCTTTTTCTAACTGCGAACGCGTTGGAAGTTCACCAAAGGGAAGCTCGATTTCGGAAAAACCGGTGTGAAGTTTTCCCTTAACCGCAGTCAACGGTTTCTCGAATGCTTGATCGATACCATCTGCTATCTGCTTGCCATAACCTTGTGCTAATTCTACGGTTCGCCTGGGCAAGGGGTTTTGATCTGCTCCGCAGCCGGCCCAAAACATGGCGACTGCACCAGGGTGACGTTTTTCGATTTCAAGTTGAGCGAAACCGGGCCAATCGCCCGATAATTGGTAATCGCTTAACACCGTGGCATGGCAAGCGTAGCCGAACAGTATGCCGAGTGTCTTGCCGGTGGGGCTCGATATTTTCAAGATCGGCAGATCATGATCAACCGGGCCTTGCAGTTCATTTTTAGTCCGCAAATTTGGGACATCAGCCTCTTTGTTGTTTCTTCGATTCACAGCGAAAGTGGCTTGACCGATTGTCTGAGAAAGCTCAACAGGTTGAAGGCCCTCTATTGCTTTGCTAACGGTGTCTACAATCTTTTTGACCAATTGTTGGGCGTATTGATCTACCAACACATGCTGCTGTTGGTCGTAAAAATACATGGTGGATAGATTGTTCCCCACAACCGGGACTGTATGTGTATGCGAACTACACAACGCAATTTGGCTTCGTTCTAACTGGTGCAATGCTTTTAGCTGCTGTTGGACGGGAATTGAGATATCGCGGCCAATTCCGACGAGGTCAAGCGTTACGATCACCGCTTTGTGGTTGTTGCCATCTTGCAGCACTAATGCTTTCGCCCAGAGATCATGACGCTTGCCCTCTGATGGTTTCGATCTTGAGGCGTAACCTGACATCCACATCGGCTGGTCTGGGGTGATCACCGTTTTGGCTATTCCCGCTTTCCATTGATCTTGCGAATAGACGGAAGTGGAAAGACTAGCAAAGCAAATCAGCGATATTGCGAATATGAAAGGTAACGCAATTGATTGTTTTGGAAGGCGTGACATGTGGTTCAATCTTATGGGAGGGTTAATT
>NVWB01000378.1 GCA_002733575.1 Blastopirellula sp.
CAACTTAGTAGACCGATTTGAAAAAGACACCGGAATAACGTCGGCGGTACTCGAGTCCAGAGGTAAAGCGTTTGAAATGCTCGAATCGCTACTTCCGGTGCTGCAAGACCCAAAGCAGGAAGTATTAAACCTCCTGTAAGTCCTATCAACGCTCCAATTGCAACTGCCTTAATTACCTTAGACATATTATATTACTCGGAAGGCTCTCTTGATCTTTGTTATGTTAACTTCACCATAACCCTCTTCGAAAAGAAAGATTGCTTTACGACCTGTAATAATACCACAACAGCCCTCGTAAAATGCAATATCACCTCTACTAGCTTGTGGACCCACTACGGGTTCACCGAATTTTTTAATCAGTGTATTGTACAGTGTTCCTGCACCAATTAACATTAAAGCTTCGTGGTAAGTCTCCTCGCTATCATACTTACCGCGGAACTCTATCATAGGATCAACACCTGTGATAGCTTTAACACACCCTGATACGAGCGTACAGCAATCATGTGTACCTAATTTATATGTATGCCCATTTATACTGACTAGATATGCGGTTAATGCTTGTGGCCAATTATCAATTCTCATATGCTACCTTATTTTTTTAGTCTTCTCTTTCGCCGAAATGGCCGTCAGACAATCCGTCGTATGGGTCAGTATAATTTGTACGTTCTATACCCTGAGGCTTATTAGCAAGTCCAACCATATAAGTACTCCAGGTATCTGTACTATGGAAACGCGGATGATCTAACCATCTAAAGGCGGCACTTCTAGCATTACCTAGATCACGGTCTATAACCACCGATATAAAAGATTCACCTTCCTTACGCGTAGTGAACATGTTTACCATAACACCTGTCTTAATACGGAAGGGGTCAGATATAACACTGGATTGATCAGGAGTTAAAAGTCCTAACCATAAATATGCTTTCTGTCCACGCCATTGACGCTTGTCATTGACAATTTGTCTTAGGAGTGTCTCATCTAAACTATGCGCAGGAAGTGTGATAGTTACAGGTCCACCAATACCTTGGTCTTCCGTGATATCCGTTAGCTTCATGAATGGCGCAATACCTGTAAAAATCTGACCATCCAAAGCTGGATCACCTGAACCACTAGGTGCAAATGTTCCGGGACCCGTCCAAGATGTTACGGGGTCTGTCGCTATATCTAGGCGTCCAATAAGTACAGGACGTACTACCCTATCTTGGAGGCCTGTTACTACACTAGCTGTTAAGTCACGAGCCATTATGAGGGCCTATATGATTCTATGAATGCAAGACTTATGGAATAATGCCCAGATAAGAGTACCGCAAGATCTACTATAGGGTCAACTAGGCGTACAGTTAATTGAGGTGTCTTAATATCGATGGCCAAATTATCTGCTGGCACGGATCTTAGCGCGGGTTCAAATGCAAGAGTACAAGCGCCAGAACCATCTGAAGTAGCGTCTGCTGTAAGGATCTTGAATTCACCATTGATCTCTACTGGCTGACCACGTTTACCGATGAGTGTACTATTAGATGCGCCGTCGACATCTAGTGTAAGACCTAATTGACCACCACCTGCTACTAATGGTTCTGCCCCGCTGTATCCTGAATTAATCGCAATACCCACAGCACTTACTTTGGCAGTATTCTCAAGGTTAGACAACTGTGTAAGTACTGCAAACCATTCGTCACCATCAGCAATCTGGTTCTCTGGTCGCAAATTTAATGCTATGGACCATAAAGCTTCTGTACCAGCGATAATAGCTTCACCACCACCATAGAACTTCAATGCACTATCCGACCGTATAAGTTGAATACGCATGCTATTAGCTTTGACACTTGGTAAGGTTATAACTGCCATAACTTATCCATTAAAATGTTGTTGTGCGTTTCAGTTGCGTAATAGTATTACGGGTAGCTTGCTGAATGATCTGTGGGACCATCTCGTCAACAATCATCTGACGTATTGTAGCTATTGTACCCGCATCAGCTCCTGGAGCATTAATTGTAAGATTAATTCCACCACCACCTATGTTACGGTTAGGCGTAATATTACCCTGAGTAGAAGGTGTGAATATTTCTGGGCCACGTTCACCTACTAAGAAAGACTTACCTCCACCTACTGGACCACCACCTGCTTTAGCACCACTAATTGTAGGAAGACCAATACCAGACAAGCTATTAGTGAGGCTCTTAGCGAGAGGGTCGAAGATGGCTGCACGTAAACCAATCTTAATAAGTTCTAAGCCGATATTTTTGAGTGCGTCCTTAAAGCTATTAGCCTTAAAGATAGCATCTTCGAAGCCATTAATAATTGCATTGGAACTTCGTTGTGCAGCTCCTGTAACAGCGTCTTCGGCAGCCATAATACCTTTAAGTGCTTGAGCGTATTGTCTTGCTAGTACTGCACCATCTTCCATAGATATACCCGCCTCTACGAGGGCTCTACGGAATGCATCTAATGGTGATACCAGACGTTCGAAGAAATCTACTGCTGCGGGACCTTGATTCATTGCACGTAAGCGTTTCTCCATGTCAATGATTTGATCACGGAACTTAACCAACTTAGGATTAGCTTCTACAAGTCCTGAGTTAACAACATCAATTGCACCGGCAGCCGAATTCTCAAGTTCCTTCATAGCACCAACAGCACCATTAATATTTTTAGCCATTGTGTTGAATACGTCTGCTGACTTACCTTGAGATAGGTTAAACATTACCTCACCAAGTCCAGCAGCAATACCTGTCATACCTACCATACCAGTACGTATAACATCAATCGATTCACCAAGGATTCTAAATGCCCCTGCAACTAGATCTGTAAAGCCAACTAAGTTGTTAAGCTCAACACCGAAGAGAAAAGTACTGTTCTTCAGGCGGTTAAATGATCCACCGAAACTCTTGACATTATCCTTAGCATCTTTACCAAATGCACGTTCAAGCTCCTTGGCAAACTTCGGTAGGAACTCTGCAGCAGTAACTTCTCCTTTCTTCAGCATTTCACCTAGTGCGCGAGTTGTAACACCCATCGCAGCAGCGGCTCTATTAAATGCACCAGGAAGACGTTCACCTAACTGGCCTCTAAGTTCTTCCGCTTGCACTGTACCCTTAGACATCATCTGTTCTATGGCTCTAAAGGTGCCTTCTACCTCTACATTACTCAGACGTAACGCCGCTGCAGCTTTCGATACACCTAAGAAAATATCCCGTGTGTTCTTACCCTGCAACACTGTACCTGCAGAAGCAGCTGTTAATCGTGAGAAAGCTGCAGCAGACGTATCAATTTGAAGACCTAACTCTTGGGCAGTATTAATTACAAATAGCATTTCCTTAGAGGCTAATGCTAATGTAGGTGTAGCCGCCTTGAATCTGGCAAACGATCTTTCGAATGCAATACCCGCTCTAAGTGCCCCTACTGACAACTTACCTATCGCTACAACTGCTAATGTAACACCTGCGACGAAGGCGGTAAGTAAGAGAGTTGATCTATTCATGATCGCACCCAAAGAACGTATACGTGCTCCGAGTCCAGATAATGGGCCAATAGCAAGTACAGATGCTGATTCTAAGTTTCGCAGTGTCTGAGTAAGCTTACTACCCTGATTAGCAGCAGCAGTAGCCGTAAGATCTTTCAATGCACGCTTTGATCTACCTAGACGTGCATTGAAAGCATCTAATGAACGCGTATATTGCGTCGCAGTAATCTTGCCCGAAGTCATCTTATCCGTTAACAATCTGAAGGCATTAGATACTTTGGCAATCTCCCCAGCAGATGCACCTGACTTACGTAACTGCTGTTGGAGGTTTATGGTCTGCTGGAATGCACGCTTGACTGTTGACTCTTGTCTAGTCATCGCAGCAGTTGCTTTTTGTGCGCCAGTAGTTTGGGCACGTGCGACACGGTTAACTTGAGTTTCAAAGGCTTTAAGTTTGGTGAGGGCTTTCTGCAGACCTTCGGTACGTGCATCAATACCGAAATCTACATTTCCGATTCTTAAACTCATGCTGTGTACCTATTTAGATTGCATGTTCTGTTTACGTATCTGCCGATCTTTTTCCCTATTTCTGATATTGCGCAGAGCTAGGTATCTCCTAAAGTCCCTTGGTGTAGCCCTGACACGGAGCTCAGATTCAAGCATCCCAATGTCAAGGCTCCACTCAACTACGGCTTTTCCACGTCATCGTCGTTTAACGCAGTTTCCTCCGCAGCTATATCAATACCCATAAGGTCATTGATTGCTTCTTGGACTTTAAGATAGTCTTTACCGAATGGCCATTTAAGGATTTGAGGCTTATCCGCAGGTTCAAAGATTTTAATGTCAGTACCAGGTACATAACAATAATTGATGACGAAAAAAGCTGTCTGAGCTTTCATGTCACCTTCGATCTCTTTGCCAAGAACCTCTTCTAGGGATGGCTGACGCATCTCAATACGTACATCGAACACTTCTAATATCAAGGATGCCGCTTTAGGCGTACTCCCAACTATCTTAGCACGAATGCTGTCACGTAGTTGTTCTGGAGTTTCCGTCTTGCTTGCTACTTCTGCTTGCTCAGTCATATGTTGCCCCTTATTGTATGACATGGTTTATGGTGTCTTACACTACTGTGAAAGCACCGGTTCCTTGCATAGTGACATTAAACACGTTCATATTGCTTAAGCCACCACTTAATGATATATCAGTTACCATCATATCACCTTCAATACCATCATTGGGTGATGCACCAATAGCACCAGAAGGTAAATACCGAACATCATATGTATTCAGCTCGGTTAACCATGATGTAATTGCTGACTGTATGGATTCTGCGAGTGTCGTAGAAGTATGTCTCCAATTGAAGACTACCGCTATGTCATCTGCAAATGGTACACTTAGCGCGAAGTTTATTGTTTCGTCTTCTAGTGCACCAACTGCTCCACCCTGTGATGTATTAACAATGCGGAAGAATCCCCTAGCAAGTGATGAACCATCACCAGCAGGATCGATCTCTACGATAAGTTCTGCACGTGCTGTAAGGTCTGTCTTAGCACTCTCTGTAGCATCGAAGATACCTTGGACTTCCAATGCTACATTGCGTAGGCCTGGTTCAAATGTCTTAACACCACCATTTGCTTGGACAACTGCGAAGTGTGAGTTGTCAATGTTGTTGGCAGTCATTGTCAATGAGTATGAATTACTTTTACCAATCGCAATTATAGGGAAGTACTTACCTGTGACAGTAATTGATCCTACGACAGTATACCCTGTAATAAACTCGACTCTGCCAAAGAGATAATCGATATATAAGATATCAGAAGCGGCTACAGGTGAAGCGTCATCTAAGACTGTAATCCCTGTTGCGCGATCCCAGATATCTTTAGTACCGTCATCGATGGCATAAATAAGACCAGACTCGACTGAGCAAGCTTCTGCTGTCATTGTTGTAGCGGTGCCCTGCTTTTTGATGCTTGCGAGGTAACCTGCGAATCCTTTGAATATGCCATCTGACTCAACACGCCAGTCAACAAGGCCTGTTAAGTTTGATTGAAATGTCTGACCCAATATGGTATCATCGATTTCCTCACCGTTCACGGAGAAGTTAGCAGTTGAACCTGGGAGATCATCCCACGTAGTCTTGCCATCATTAGATATCTGTACTTTCTTAGCCATGTGAAACTCCTAGAGTGAGGCTCGGTTGGTGTTAGCGTTTGTCTGTGGCTCAATAATAAGTCGCAGGTTTAATGTAAACGTAGGACGCTGATTATCATCCCTTTCAATAAATTCTATGTCACTGCCTATAGTGATTGATACATACCTATCACCACTAATTGTCTGGGAAGTAACCCCAAGACATATATCTTTAATTGTCTTGGCTACAGCCCATATTGCTGAATATTCATTAGCTTGACCGCGTACAATAATCTGTACTGCTGGGAAATCTAATAGCCACTTAGGATTAGCTGGAAGACCACCTGTATCCTTAATAGTAATGAGCCGATCAGTTATATCAAGACCAGACCCAATAGCAATACTCCAGTCAGATAAAGAGGCAATAGCTGCAGCTTCAATAATTACTTTAATACCTTCAGCTGGTGATATTTCTGCCATTACTCTTTTAATCCTGTCCTACTACGTATATGTCTAATCATACGTGGTTGAATATCCTGTAAGTGCTCATTCACAGCCTTCTCAAGAAACTTTGCTGACGTAGGTGCGGTATGTCGGACATCAGTACGTTCATGTACAATACTGGCATATCCTAATCGTCCACCTGCGTCGTAACCAATATTTGCTCTGGCACCTCGGGAGGTCTTTGAAGTGTTCAAGAATCCTGAACGCTTTAATCTGCCCTTGTCAACCGGTACATACTTTTGAGACTTATCAAATATTGGCTGTAATCCAAACTTTAATGCTTCTGGTGTAGCACCTTCGACGTTCTTAATTAAACGTTCAAGTTCCTTAGTTATGCCTTTCATCTGATTGCGTATTGCTACTACATACCCAGATTGATGTGGCGATACCTTACTTGTGATACGTTGTCTACCAAGACTCAACCCTATACGCGCGACCATTAGATGAAGGCCTTACGTACCATGGTAGAATTTCTAATATTACTTACAGAGGTAAAACCTCTTACTTTATATGCTTTAGCACTAGTGTCCGTAAGGTTATTAGGACTAGCGTCACATCTGTGATCACCTAGAGCGATCCAATCACCTAAGAAGATAGAGCGTTCAACATGAATAATAGCTTGCGATGTAGCTTCATCCCCTGACTCGTTAATAAATGTCTGCTGTCCTTCAGACCATCGAGCTTTCATGGTTGCAGGTGCAGCATATACAGGACCACCAAATCCATCATCACCAGACACGACCCATATCGTAATAATTTCTCGCAGCTTAGAATTTATGTTCATGCTGATGATCTCATTACTCTAAACAGTGCCTTGTTCTGTGGTGAAGCTAAACCTGCTAATGTTCCACTAGTGTCTAAAATAATGGCTGTCTGTCCGAACCGTGTAGATCGAAGTCCTGGACCATAGTCGTTATTATACACATCAGTAGCGTCATCGATTGTCTCTCTTACTATACCACCTTTTTCCTCTGCCATAGCAGCGAAGTGGCATGCTAAGTATTTCTCTATTTCCGTAAGCACAACAGTTGACAGACCAGAGGACGCAAGATTTGCTTCTCTGTATACGTTAGCAGTATTAATAAAGTTATGGAGGATAGTATTATCCTCTGCCATAAGCGTTATTAATTCGCGAACTTCTGCAACTGTTGTGAGTACGGCCATAGGAATTACCTTTTACGTCTTGATGATGCCGCCGGATTTATTCGGATTGTCATCGTCATCGTCGTCATCGTCGTCATCATCATCGTCGGCAGCAGAAGGACTGTCAGCCTCTGCTCTGAT
>NVWB01000379.1 GCA_002733575.1 Blastopirellula sp.
TTCGTTACCTGCTTTTCACGCACCGCCAACGCGATGGTTTCTTGCAACAGGATCGCCAACTTTTCAGCACCAACCCGTTGCCGCCACTTGGTCATCGCCACTTGGTCATCGCCGTTGGGTGCAGCGGCCGTTCATGCTGCATTGTGGTGAAGCCGCAGAAGTGTTGCCAGTACGGATTTTCGACCCAACGATCCAGCAAAGACTCATCCGATTCGTTGAACGTATGCTTCAGAAAATGAAGGCCAACCAACAACCGAATCGACTTGCCCGGCGCACCCATGCCGGGGCTGTAACAGTCTGCTAGTTCTACCTCGAATCGATTCCAGTCGATCTTGTTCGCCATAATGAACAGCGGATGATCATGGTTCAAGAGTTGCTCGAATTGAGCCTGAAACAAATTTAACTGGCTCGTTTCCGGCCGAGATTTAGGCTTCATGCCTGCCCCAAATTGCAAGGTTTTGATCAAACGGGAGATGAAAGCTTGCAATTCTAACCACCCCATTGCATTGTTCCAACCCTGTATTCAAAGAGTCTGGGGAGTTTTTCAGGGTCGTCTCAATAGCTTGAGAACTCACAGCCCTTCATTGTCAGGCACAGCACTGACCTACCAAGGTATGATTTAAAGAGGGTTATCCAGAAGGCCAGCGTTCGCCAAAACCAACATCGCGGCCACCCAGAGACTGCCATTCTTGCCCAGTGCTTAGCTTGATAACTGAAGCCTCGTTCTACACAGAAGAACTAACCGGCATCTCAAGCTGATAGTCGCAGCCTAAATCATGCCCTGGGAGAAATCGGTCACCCCATTCGTCGCCTTGTAAGACTAGAGACGGAGAGCCTTCTTCGTTTGGATTTGATTCTGCTAGATTGATCTTTAGGTGTTCGCCAATCTTGCTTTCGATCACGTATTGGGCGACTCCCCGAATGATACGGTCAGGTTTGCTTCGATGGGAATCGTGGCAAGCATCATGTCGAATTACGAGAGCAATAGACTTCGTGTTCAGTTGCTTTAATTTCAATGGAATCTTCCCAGATCAGACGGATACATAGTTTGGTTTACTGTTATCCATTACGAGTATTTTCTTTATACCGGTATACTGCCACCGATCAAGATTTACTGACAACTCAAAATCGAAATTACGGTAAATTAGGCAAAACTGCGGGTTTCCACCGTTGCATGATAATGGGACTGGAGATCTGCCGCTTAAATAGCGCAAGAACTGAATTCCATCAGAGTGGCTTACGGCTACAAACCGTTTGCTAGCACACGCTTCATTTCCCCAATCGGTCTCTCGTGGATTGTATTTCTTTGCCTTTAAGGTCAACGGAAATTGACCACTTTTCACCCAGTTAGAGGGGAAAGATTGATAGAGTCTGGCTTTCTGGGGGATTCCCATTAATTTGAAAGCA
Organism: Blastopirellula sp.; assembly: GCA_002733575.1. GTDB lineage: Bacteria > Planctomycetota > Planctomycetia > Pirellulales > Pirellulaceae. The sequence continues at coordinate 1,408 of NVWB01000379.1, forward strand.
CTGGTTCGTCCGATAGTACGAATAGGTCTTCTTATGAAGATTTTTCGTTATCGCTTAGTTATTTTGCCGTTTTCCAATGGCGAAAGTCAATAAATGATGAATTTAAAACGAGATTATCGGTCTTCGATTAGTCTGCTTTTGCCGGCACTGTGCTGTTTGCTAGCAACTGGGTGTCAACTTACAGGCAGACATCAAGGCCCTGCTCAATACACGCCTGTGATGGAGCCGCATGGCTCGATGCCCAAAGAGCTGTCTAAAACGGCATTGCCGAAATATACGATTGAGCCCCCGGATATTCTCTTGATCGAAGCAATCACGCTGAACCCCAAGGCCCCTTATGCCTTGCGGACCAATGACGTGCTTTATCTAGAAGTTGAAGGGGCGCTACCGGATGCACCTATCACAGGTCTGTTCGTTGTCGAAGTCGGCGGTGTAGTCAACCTAGGGATTCCTTATGGTTCGGTTCAGATTGCTGGAATGACCGTTCCACAAGCCAAACAGGCAATGGAAGCCTATCTGAAAAGCCACGTGATCAACCCAGTTGTGTTTGCATCGATTTCACAACTAGCAGGTCAACAACAAATTGCTGGAGAGCATCTAGTGGGCCCTGATGGATCGGTCAACTTGGGCAGCTACGGAAGTGTTCAGATCGTAGGGCAAACGACCGACCAAGCGAAATTTACCATAGAACAACATCTCTCGCAGTATTTAGATGCCCCAGAAGTTGCGGTCAATGTGTATGCTTACAATAGTAAAGTCTACTACATCATAACCGAAGGAGCCGGCTTGGGAGACGGAGTTTATCGCTTCCCAATCACAGGTAACGAAACGGTATTGGACGCCATTTCAAATATCAATGGACTCAGCGAAGTTTCGTCTTCGAGAATTTGGGTCGCCAGACCTAGCCCTCATGCTGGCGATGTGCAAATCATGCCGGTTGATTGGAAGGCCATCACTGCGCAAGGATCTACTACCACTAACTACCAGTTGATGCCAGGTGATCGGCTCTTTGTTGCTGAAGACAAGTACGTCCGTTTCGATACCACGATCGCGAAATTCACCGCACCACTGGAACGAATCATGGGCTTCTCTCTCCTCGGTGCAGGCACAGCCACTCGGTTTAGCGGAAGAGTGCTTCAAGGTGGCGGTGATCAGCGTGTCAGGTGATAGTAAATAATTTGATCAAAATATCGATAAACATACAGTTTAAAATCAAAGAGCGTTATATTATGTTTCACAAATTACAGAGCTATCAATTATTGCTCATGCTGGGTTTGCTATTGGCAAGCAGCGGTTGCAGCTTAAGTAATAACTATTTGAAAAAAGACCCAACGATGCTAAGAGCTGTGCCTCATAAATCGGTCTTAGAACCAAGGTGCGCGCCTGACTATGTCGCCAATCCGTATTACCATGGGTACTACGAAACCTGCTGGAAAACCTGGCCAGAAGATTGGAACCCTTGTCCTCACCGAGACCCTTATTGTGTTGGCCAAGAATACTACTATGAAGAGGAAGTAGTTGAGCCGCAGCCTGCTGTGGATGACAGTGCTTTCTATGGCAATGTAGAGATTCCTCTCTACAGTAGTGCTCCGCCTGAGCCTATGCAGCAGACACAGTATTATGAGATGCAAGAACAGGTTCCATACCCTGTTTATGCCATTGAATAACTTGAGACAGGCTTGAAGTGATCCAACAGCAAAGGCATTCCTGCCAGCTTAAATCACTTCAAGCATGTAGTCTTCAATCTCGATCGAAACTCCCTGTTGCAGGTAATTAACCGCAATCAACAGGCGAGTTTTTTTTGTGCGATCGATGACTGTGCCTTCAAATCCTTCAAAGGCACCACTTTTGATGCGTACCATTTGCCCTGTCGAGATTTGACTTTCAATCGATAGAGGCACATCGGCAACAATCAGTTGATTGATTTGGTTCAAATCAGTAACTAATTGCTGCTCGTCTTCCACATCTAATATGCTGATGATGCGATTCGATTTCATGGCTGTTACGCGTTCTATATCAGTACAGAACATAAACGCATAATTTGTGAACAGGGGCAACAGCGAGCGAACCTGCTTGCCTCGAATCAGATTGTCTTTGGGAATCAACGGCAGGAAAAAAGGAACCTCCGTCTGGTGTAGATGACGGGCCAAAGCTTTTTCTTGCCTTGACTTGGTGTAGACCGCTTTCCAACTGCGATTTAGCCCAGAAATATCTTCTTCTGCAAGCAGATTTTCCGGGTAGATATTGGGTTCAGCTCTAAGAATTGGCACTGAATTATTCCGTGTGTAAGTATCAAATGATGTCGTACTAGCTGGCCATGAATCTCACTCTGTAGCTAGAAGCGATACAAAAGCATAGCACGCTTCTTTAGAGGGGCTGACGAGAATTCAACCCTATTTTATCCCAAAAGCGGGGTAGAACAAGGGAAAACTGCGATGTACCGTAGATATATACGGTTTAATTATTTCCGCCCCAGTTTATTCTTGATGATATCCTTCATTCTGTATAAGCCCCTGATATAGGAATAACGGGTTCTGTCTGGATACGGACTCATAAATAAATGAAATACTTGTTGATACCCTTGGTATTGATTTTAACGGTTAGTTGTCAGCAATCGACAACTCCAGAGGATCTAATCAATCAAGCGGACTTGGCGCTCGAAGCAAATGACACTGAGATGGCAATTTCGCTTTATAGCGAAGCCGTTAGCCAAACGCCTGATAACACCACGTATTATCTCAAACGAAGCAAAGCCTATATTCAGGCTAAGGAAACTTCGAAGGCCATTGCAGACCTCGAAAAAGTCTGTTTATTAGAACCCGATAATCTAGACGCATTGTACGACAAAGCTTTGCTGCACTTAGACTTAGGGGAATTGCAACCCGCAATCAAAGACCTTACCCAGTACATCGAATCCGCATCAGACCCATCCAAGACATATCATAAACGTGGTGAAGCCTATCTTGAAATGGGAAAGTACGAAATCGCGCTCGCGGACTTTGATTCAGCGATCTCAGACCAAACCAAGGATGCAAGCCTCTATTTCAATCGAGGAAAGGCCAAGTTCTTCCTTGAACAATTGCCAGAAGCGACGATGGACTTTACCACGGCAATCGAACTAAATAGGAGACACGCCCAGGCCTATTGGTACCGGTCTCTCATTCATGAGCATGAGAAAAACAAATTTGCTGCCGACCAAGATCGCAGAAAAGCCATCGAGATAAATCCTGGCCTTGAGTTCTCAAACACCAACATTGGTGTTGATCTGATCAAGGGGTTACGTGGGAGCAAAAAAGCCAACTCTGAGTTCAATCTGGATTCTCTGGGTAAATAGGCTATTGGTCCCAAGTTCTGCTTTGCTAGAAGCTGGCCGCCTGCTTTTCTTTTCGCCGTCGACGAAGTGCAGTCAGACCAAGGAAGCATGTGCCAATACTGAAGATTGCTAATGAGGTGGGTTCAGGCGTAACAACTAATTGCCTCGAAAATGTTAGATCATCAAGCACGCCATATGCCCCCTTTAGTTGTAAGGCACTGATGTCAGCAGAAGCACGTTGAATACCTCGAAATTCGCCAGCGTTGGTTTGCCCAGGAGTAGATATTGGAGCAAGGTTCGAGATGTTATACGATTCAATCACATCGCCACTACTATTTAGGGCTTCCATAATGAAGTCACCGAAGCCAGGGCTCGTGTCCGTATATGCATAGTTTACAAGTCCACCAACTGCCGAGACTGGCCCATCATTGAAGTCAAATTTCATCCAAACATTTGTATCGTCTATATTTATAGCAGCAAATCCTAAACGATCAAAATTCCAAATTCCATTGGCCTCTAGTCCATAATCTTGTTTCACACCTCCAGATACAAGAGATCCAAGACGTGGTTCCTGCCCAGATTTCCTTGACCACTCAATATTTTCACTAACTAGACCACCAATCTGTATTGGCCCATCAGAACTTGTAACACCATCTTTAAACTCACTAAAATCAACAATTTTAGTAGGGCCAAATGATACATCTGAAGTCACTAGTGCGCCGGAAACAGATGAGGCTGTAATCACCAAACAGGCAATTGCTAATTGAAACGCTCGAATCATTGATAGTATTCCCAAAACGTGGCTATTATTTTTAGTGCATTCAGTATAAAAACATCCACTCCCACTCTGCAAGCTCTCTGTCTTGGAGTGGTCAATCAACCTGTTCTGGGTAGAAATGATTCCTCGCCTACTATTTCTCGAAATTCAAAAATTGCGATACACCCAAGCATAGGCACTTAAAATCGTCCTAATTTCATAGTGGCTAGAACGAGCTAGATATTGAAACATGTAGGAATCAAACGAGTATTCAATGGGCTTCATTTTTTATTTTAAAACGAAAAAAGGTTTACATTACCATGCAGTGGAGATTATAATCAAACTCTGCCTTTGGAGGAAAGCAAATCTCTGTATGAGTTCTTCTGATTCCAGGCCATTAACACAATCAACTTACCGATAATTCCGAGGTTAGAACCAACGAATTCTATGAATGAGATCTCACAATCCGCTCGAACGACTCCGCCCTTCGCTGCTTGCGAGAACATGGTTCCCGATGCAGAGATTGTGCCTCGACAAAAGACTCGCTTAGAACAAGACCAAGAGTTGATGGAGCGTTGTGTTCAGGGAGACCTAGAGGCCTGGGACAAAATCTATTTGCAGTGCCAACCGGCTCTGTTACTTTCGATCAAAACGATGTTGATTGGAAAAGTGGCTGACCCCAACTTGGCCGAGGAAATATCGGCCCGGGTTTGGTACGCAATGATCAAAGAAGACGGAAAACTGCTTGCCCGATATGATTCGAAAAAAGGGGCTCGGCTGATTACTTTTCTGCGAGTCGTCGCCAAAAGCGAGATTGCCCAGCATTTCCGCAGCGAAGCCCGAAGACATAGGCGAGAGCTAATTGCGGCCGGCAATAAGGATGTAATTCGAGCATCGAACAACGAGCAAGCAGTGGCCCAGCTTTGGGATTTTGAGCCCACTTTGACTGCTGCTGAAAAAGAATTCTACGAAGAATATCTCATCGAGAACTCTGAGAATGGCACAGGTGATCTACCTCTGTCGGCCGGCAACAGAAAACTCCGCTCTCGGATTAAAAACAAGTTGATTCGATTTTTAGATGATTCAAACGACTAATGGATGGAGCAAGAAGTTGTTAGTGTTTCAAGGTTCTTAATCACTGCCAGCTTCAGGCTCCCCTTGAATCTCATTGCCGTCGGCAGCTTCATCACTCGGGTCGCCATGTACCATATCAAGCCAGTCGAGATAGCTTTCGATCTCGTTCAGTGGCATGCCCAGGCCCATTGCAGATCGAATCGCTTCTTTACGATCAAGAAACGTCTCGGCGTGCTCCAACAGTAATTTGGCAATTTTGTAAGCCATAAAAACCGCACGTGATGGGTGAACAAAGCGAAAGTTTTGGTGAACAGAAGATAAGGTGATGTTCACCAAAGGTTATTCTAAGTGATAAGGGCCTATCTAATTATATCGTGGAAAATACTGATGGAGATTGAAATTGTCCTACAGCAGTCGTTCCAATTGATCAAACCAAGTAGTTCAATCCGTTTATGACAGACAAAACTAGCAATGTGGACTGCTATTTAACAGGAAGCCACGATCTCATTGCTGATACTGGACACAATCAATCGATTGCACTAAACATGCTAAATTGGTTGGAACACCGGCTCCCTGGCAGGGAGGTAAGTTCAGAGTAGATTTGACTAAAATCAACGCTAGCATTCAATATCAATTTACCAATATTTTTCTGATATTTTACTTGGCGATAGAAAATAGCGGTTAGTTAAGATAGGAGATGCCTATGGCGCCAACGTCAACACTTACAGGCAACCGATAAAATTCGGTTGCCCAGTTCATGGCGTTATCGGCCCATCCGATAAAAGTGCGAGTAATTCATGAAAGTCGCCCCTTTAC
>NVWB01000380.1 GCA_002733575.1 Blastopirellula sp.
TAAAGGCCTTTGGGAAATGACTGCTCCGCTGCAAGGACCGGCTATTTTGCGTTCAACTGATGCAGCTGGCTTTGGTGAAATCCCAGGTTGGGGACATCAGGGAGGATCTACCATTGCCCTGTCCAAACACTCCAAAAATGTTGATGCCGCATGGCTCTTCATGCAGTGGGCATGTTCAAAAGAGATCATGACGCGCTGCACGCTTGGGGGTGGATTTGCTCCGATGCGTAATTCATCGTTCGCCGATCCTCGTGTTAAAGCAAAAGCTGTCGTTGGCCCTGGCACAACGCGTCACCTGCCTGTTGTGCTTGAAACCATCGAGCAGTACATCGCATCTGAACCGGACATGCCGCTTTGGGCTGGTCTTTCAGGCAATGAAATTCCAACAGAGTTGGGCAAGTTGCTAACGGGTCAAGAATTTGGAGGTAGTGCGAAAGCCTGTATGGATGCTGTTGCCAAACTCGTAGACACGCGTGTTGCGGAAGCTGGCCTACGCTAAAGCGTAGAACTGATACTGCACCACCCGGAATTCTTTCGGGTGGTGCACCTATTTTCGGAGTAAATTTTTTTGAACAAAGACCTGGTGATTGGAATAGATTCTTCCACCTCTGCGACCAAGGCCATAGCCTGGACCAGAGATGGTAAATTTGTTGCTGAAGGAAGAATGTCCATTCTGCTCTCCAATCCTGCACCCGGACGATTTGAGCAAGACGCAGATGAATGGTGGAGTTCAACATCCGGCGCGCTTAAGCAATTGCTGAAAACGGTCAACCCGGATCGCATTGCCGCAGTTTCCATTTCAAACCAGCGCGAGACATTTGGATTATTTGATGCAAACGGCAATGCTGTAATGCCAGGTATGGTTTGGCTTGATGAGCGTTCGCGAAATCAGGCACTTCAATTCAGCAAAGATGTTGGATCTGCGCATATTAGAGCAATTACCGGCAAGCCCGTCGATGTGGTCGTACCGATTTATCGAATGATCTGGGTTCGCGAGGAATACCCTGAGATATTCGAGAAAGTCGAGCACTTTGCCGACGTACACTGTTTTCTAAATTTCTGCCTTACCGGGAAATGGGCAACCTCTACTGCATCGGCCGATCCATCTGGAATGCTGGATATGGTGACAAAGAGCTGGTCAGAGGAACTGTTGTCGGCTGCTGGAATCCCGCTTGCGATTATGCCAGAGCTCATTGAGCCAGGATCGCTCATTGGTGAAGTGACCCAAGCAGCAGCAGACAGATGTGGACTCCCCGTTGGAACGCCTGTTATCGCAGGAGGTGGCGATGGGCAGTGTGCGGCATGTGGCGTTGGTACGATTGATCCATCGACGGCCTACATGAACCTTGGAACGGCTTTGGTTGCCGGGGTATATTCACCCGAATTCAAACACGATCAAGCTTTCAGAACGGAATTGGCTGTTTCGGACAGCGGATACATCTGCGAAACAGTTCTTAAATCCGGCACATTCTTGATTGACTGGGTGGCGCGTGAACTCGGCGGAGTATCAGAGGAGGAGCGGCCTGCCTATCTGGAACAGTTGGAAAAGGAAGCGACAAACAGCCCGATAGGAGCTGGTGGTATCGTCGTTTTGCCCTTTTGGCAAGGCTCCATGACGCCGCATTGGGACTCAGATGCTCGCGGTATCATCGCGGGCCTTTCAGGCTCCTCAAAACGCGGTGATGTCTATCGTGCTTTGCTTGAGGGATTAGCTCTCGACCAAGCTTATGCGTTAGAAAAAGCGATGTCTGCAACCGGTGGTTCTATCGATCACATTGTCGCCATCGGCGGAGGTTCAGCTTCCAAGCTTCTTCTACAAATTATTGCAGATGCACTCAATGTGCCGGTTCTTAAATCAGGGGTAACAGAGGCCTCTTCGCTCGGCGCGGCTATGTCTGCTGCCTATGGTGTCGGTTGGTATGTCAGTTTGGCAAGCGCCTCCAGATCAATGAGCCAATCAGATTTTCAGATAACAAATCCAGACCCTAAACGGGCTGCTCGGTACGCCGAACTTCGCCAAATATATGACGAATTGTGGCCAACCATATCTTCATGGAACAAACGTTTGCGATCATTCGCCAATGAAGACTTGGCTCTGAGCAAGACCAAATGAAAGAGATAGTAGAAAATGGTACGAATAATTGAGTCAATGAAATCAGTCGCGGAGATCCCGCGCGATATCAGCCAAAACTTAATCGGTGTGCTCACGGATATTGATGACACGATAACAACAGATGGTCGGCTTCCGGCTGCTGCTTACAGCATGTTGGAGAGACTTTCGGATGCTGGACTGTTGGTCATTCCGATTACCGGCCGACCCGCGGGTTGGTGTGACATGGTCGCAAGATTCTGGCCGGTTGCAGGCGTGGTCGGCGAAAATGGCGCTTTAGCGTTTCGCTATAACCATGAGACACGCCAAATGAAGCGTACCTTTATGATGGATGATGCCGCCCGCAACGAAAACCGCAAGAAACTCAACGAGCTTGCCGATGCTATAGTCGATGATGTCAAAGGTGCTGCCGTTGCATCAGATCAGCTCTATCGCGAAGCGGACCTCGCAATTGACTTTTGCGAAGACGTCCCGGCTTTAAGCGATGATGATGTGGAACGGATACTCAAGCATTTCCATGATGTCGGCGCGGTCGCTAAAGCTTCGTCCATTCATGTCAATGGTTGGTTTGGAGATTGGGATAAACTTTCCATGACCCGTAAGTTTTTGATGGAAGAATTTTTCATCGATCTGGAAAAAGACAAAGACAGGTTCATCTATTGCGGTGATAGCCCCAACGACTCTCCAATGTTTGGTTTCTTTCCCAATGCGTGCGGCGTCGCTAATGTACAAGAATTTGTCGGCCGTATGGAGGCTTTACCGGCCTTTGTTGCGAACGCTCGTGGTGGAGACGGTTTCGTTGAAATCGGAGAGCAAATTATCGCCGCCCGAACAGCTAATCAAAACACAAATTTTTTCGAAGGGACGTAGCGAAATGAGTTCCGTTACAATTAGCAAAGTTAAGAAGAATTATGGAGCAATAGAAGTGTTACACGGGATCGATCTCAAGATTGAAGACGGTCAGTTTGTGGTGCTACTGGGGCCATCTGGCTGCGGAAAATCAACTTTGCTTCGCATGTTGGCTGGTTTGGAGGCGATCACCGCCGGTGATATTTCGATCGGCAATCGGATTGTGAACGATGTCCATCCAAAGGATAGAAACATAGCGATGGTATTCCAAAACTACGCGCTTTATGCACATATGACAGTCAAAGAGAATATAGCGTTCTCAATGCGACTGAAAAAGACCGCCAATTCCATTGTTGATGAACGTGTCAAATGGGCGTCTGAAATTCTCAGCCTTGAGCCCTACCTTGAACGCTATCCTAAAGAATTATCTGGTGGTCAGCGGCAACGGGTTGCAATGGGCAGAGCGATTGTTCGTAACCCGGATGTGTTCCTTTTCGATGAACCGCTTTCCAATCTTGATGCAAAATTGCGTGTTCAGATGCGGACGGAAATCAAAGAACTTCATCAAAAACTCAAAACAACAACGGTCTACGTTACACACGACCAGATTGAGGCCATGACGATGGCCGATATTGTTGTGATCATGCGCGACGGAGTTATCGAGCAATCTGGTAAGCCACTTGATATTTACGACAAGCCTGCAAACCTGTTTGTCGCACAATTTATCGGCTCTCCCGGCATGAACCTGTTGGAAGGTGAAATTGTTCTCGATAAGAAGTCAAAGATTGTGAAATCCGGTAATCTTTCTTTGCCCATCCCCCAATCTTCGAAGGTAGAAGTTGGCCAAAAGGTAGTTTATGGTATTCGCCCCGAACACCTTAAACCAAAAATGAACGGGCAGGGCCTTCCAGCAAAAATTAAAGTTGTCGAGCCCACCGGCCCTGAGACCCATCTCTATTTAGACCTTGATGGTAACGAAGTTTGTTCAACCTCAAGGGAGCGTCTTGAATGGCCTGTGGACAGTGATATCAACCTGTCTCCGGTCCTCGACAACGTGCATCTGTTTGATGCAAAAACCAAACTCACAATCGATGTTGGATGATCGAGACATAGTCGAACAATCTTGGGTGCCGATTGGAATAACGCTCGGCGGCCCCTGCTTCTGCTTGTCAAGTAGATGCTGATCATGGATATAGTACCACTCTTCGCCGGGATTGATCTGGGTACTTCCGGTGTGCGGGCAATCATCATTGATGATGAGGACAATGTTCGGGTAACGGCAAAATGTGATTTGTCCAACTTCGGGTCAAACCAAAGAGATCGCGCGATTTGGTGGAGCGCCTGTTTTAAAGCGCTGAAAAGCGCAATCGAACAGGTGTCTGCATCAAACATCAAAGCAATATCGGTGGGCGTGACATCCGGCACGGTCCTTTCGGTCAATGCAAAGGGCGAACCCACAGCCGATGGGTTGATGTATAATGATCCATGCCCAGATCCAGATATTGTAAATGCCGTGGCCCAGCATTCTCCGGCCGATTCACCCACTCGATCCTGTGCCGGCGGCCTCTCTTGCATGCTGTCGTTTAGAACCACACAAACTGATAAGTTTATTGGGGACAGCCCCGCTCACGATGTTGTCGGGGGAAGGAATGCCGGTCTTCAAACCACACTGGTTCGCACCGGTCTTCATGCAGAGCTTTCTGATGAATCAGTGCTGGAGTTGTGCAGGCACCAAAATGCAATTCCAGACTATGTCATCCCCGCATTCACTTTATCTGAGCAAGGAATTTGATGGCTTTCACTCTATCAATTAATACCAACCCTCTTGTGAACCGTTTCGCCGATTGTGACGATCTGATCGATACAATTGCAAAGGATTTGAAAATTCGCGATGTGCAGCTCACTCATGAGTTTATCAATCCAAGTTGGCCCGGTAAGACGATTGCGCGGCTCGTCCGGCAGATGCGCCTTGCCTGTTCGAGAACTGGGGTGCGAATTACCTCTGGAATGACCGGCCCCTATGGCCGACTCAATCACTTCGGACATCCAGATGCGGAAGTCCGTCGCTATTATATCAACTGGTTCAAGACCCAAGTCGGTATCATTTCAGATTTAGGTGGAAAATCTGTTGGGACCCAATTTGCAATTTTTACCTACCGCGATTTCGATGACCCGTTCAGGCGAGAAGAACTGACTAAAATAGCGATCGATTCTTGGTCGGAGGTTTCTGAATACGGAAAGCAAGCCGGATTGGAATTCCTTTTTTGGGAGCCGATGAGTGTCGGACGTGAATTTGGCGAGACGATTGATGGCTGTCTACGATTGCAGGACCGCTTAACAAAGACAGACATGGCTATCCCGATGTGGATGATGGCCGACATCGATCACGGCGACATCACCAGCAAAAACAAAAATGATTACGATCCTTATGCGTGGGCGCAAGCGATCCCGCTTGTATCCCCTATCATCCATATCAAGCAATCATTGCTGGATAAAGGAGGGCATCGCCCATTCACTAAAGAACACAACGCAAATGGGTTGATCCAACCCGATCTCTTGATCGATGCTCTTCACGCTGGCCGGGCGCACAGTAACGAAATCTGCCTTGAACTCAGCTTCAAGGAACGAGAGCCCGATGACAGACAGGTGATTCCTGACATTGCTGAGAGCGTGGCATTTTGGGCACCTCACTTTGATTCAGGCGTTCAAGATCTCAACATCTAAAGAGGAAAAGGGACATATGCCCAACAACACTAAACTATGGATAGGAACCAGTTGGAAGATGAACAAGGTGCTCGATAAGGCCCTTGAATTTGCCAATGGACTGCTAACATCCGACTCCCAACATGACGATCGAATTCAGCGGTTTGTAATTCCAAGCTTTCCTCTTATTCGTCCCGTTAAGGAGCGTCTTGCGAGCACCTCTGTGAGAGTCGGTGCTCAAAACATGCACTGGAAGGACAGCGGTGCTTGGACGGGCGAAGTATCCGCTCCGATGTTGACTGATTGCAATTTGGATATTGTCGAATTGGGTCATTCAGAACGGAGAGAGTTTTTCAACGAGACTGATGAAACTGTTGGCTTGAAAGTTGAAACCGCTGTTCGTCATGGTCTGATACCTCTCATTTGCATCGGTGAGTCACTGACTGACAAGCAAAGCGGCGAGGCCTCTGCGGTTCTAGAGGCTCAGGTTCGGGCCGCATTTGGACTTCTAGACGAAACACAACGCAGGCAACCGGTTTTGTTGGCCTATGAACCCGTTTGGGCGATTGGAGATGGTGGGACACCAGCGTCTTCGGGCTATGCCAATTCTCGACAAAGTGAGATAAAAGCCGTCGCTCTGGATGTACTCGGGCGAAATGTTCCATGCCTTTATGGCGGATCGGTCAACGCCGAAAATTGCGCGGAATTGGTGAGCTGCTCGGCTATAGACGGTTTGTTCATTGGTCGTTCCGCTTGGGATATCGACGGATACTTGAACATCCTGAAAAGGGCATCGGAGACCCTGTGACATCAACAATTCAAACAAGATCGAATGTGAGGAAATGGTCATGAAGATAGCAATTGCCGGTGACAGTGCCGGCGCAGGCATGGCGCACCAGATTGCAGAGCATCTTTGTACACGCTTTGAAGTAACTGAACTATCGGGCACGGCAAATGATGCTGGCCAACAATTTTATGCGGATTTATCAGATGAAGTTGCTTCATCTGTTCAAAGAGGAGATTATGACCGCGCGATATTGATTTGTGGCACCGGAATCGGGGTTTGTATTTCTGCGAATAAGGTCCCAGGCATTCGCGCTGCATTATGTCATGATACTTATTCCGCCGAGCGTGCTGCCCTATCCAACAATGCACAGATCATCACGATGGGTGCCCGCGTTATCGGAGTTGAACTGGCAAAGTCGATTGCAGTTGCGTTTCTTGTACAGGAATTTGATCCTGCGGGAAGAAGTGCTGACAATGTAAAAGCAATTGATCAGGTCGATGCTAAATACCATCACCAATCCTGAGAAATTTTACGACCTCAAATTTAGTATTTATTTTCACATAAATATTTTTGTTATTTCCGAGAGCGGCTTCGGCATAATCTTTTTAAGCTTGCCCGAACGTCCGAAAGCGCTCAAATCGATCACGGCAAACAGCAGCCAATCAACCAACCACAATAAAAAACCCCAAAAACCTGAACTTACAATGATACGTATTATGGTTCCAGATGACCAAGCTCAGGACCTGTGCTGCGTCCCAACTTCCCTCCTGCGTATTCCGGGTTATTCTGCCACCCATTCCAACAACATTCTGCCACTGATTCCGGGCTATTCTGCCGCCTTCTGATGCGCCGCTGCTGAGCGATG
>NVWB01000381.1 GCA_002733575.1 Blastopirellula sp.
CACTTCCTCCTCGCTTACGCTTCGCGCTTGAGATAATTTAATTGCACTTCGCACTGGCGGAGCCAGTGGCACCCGACAGGAGTCCAATTTAGTTCCATTACGCATACGCGGGCCCTACATATTGAAACGAAGCGACCTGCCGGCCGAGGGCCGATTTGACTTCTTTGCCGTTTTTGAATTGGCGTTTTTTTTGGCTGCCGCGGTAGACCTTTTTGGTTTGCCAGAGCGGGCTACTCTTGCAGTGTTGTAAGATGCCGGGGTGGGCGGCGGTTAGGTGAAGACCGAACCCGTTTGCTTTTTCGAGACTGCACACGTGATCGAGCGTGCGTGAGCCGATGCCGATGCCTTGGTAGTCAGGCAGCACGACGACTCGCGCGACGCGTTTGTGTCCTTTCTTTCCCCACAAGCCGACCAAGGCGACGACCGCGACCGGTTGCTGATTAAACAAGGCGACATAAAACTGAGCGACCGGCAGATGTTTGGCGTTTAGATAATGATGCCTGGCAAATTGGGCCCAGATAGCAGGTTTTGCGCGACAGAATTCCAATTCGATTTGAGGTCGCCGAAGACACCTCCGCGTGAACGATTGATCGGCCATGTCGACCACCCAATCAGGTTCTAACCAGGGGATGACATCGTAATGACACGTGACCGCGATGAACTTGCGGCTTGAAGATTCTCGACGAATGGCTTTGGCGATTGCCGCCGAACCAATTTGGGCCGAAGTACGATCGACGGTTGATGTGAATTCATCGAACACAATTGTCGACTTTTTAGATAATAACGCCCGAGCCAAGTTGGCCCTGAATTGTTCGCCGCCGCTTAGCACTTGATACGGTTTAAGCCAAACCGGCGGGCTGCTGAGGCCGACCGATGTCAGTGTAGAGTACAGTTTTTTGATCGGGTGATTACCGAGGCCGTCGATGATCGCTTGATCGGCTGGCCACGGTTGTTGGTGGACGTAACTATCAGCAAAGCGGTGCCGGGCGATGGTCGATTTTCCGCTGCCGGATGGGCCGACGATGATGCCAATTTGCCAGGGCCCGTCTTTCACAGGTAGCTCGACCGAGAAACTCTCGTGCGAGACTTCTTGTTGCGGCAAGTCGAACATGCCGGCCACTTGGGCAACCCGAAAACTGGGGCGGATACTGCATTGCACTTCGGCGGTGACTGGTTCAGTTTTGATTGTTGGTTGGTTTATCATTAATTCCTTCAAAAGTATTTCTCACACCAAGGCGCAAGGGCGCCAAGGGTTTTGCTTCAAACTTTCTTTGCGCCTTTGCGTGATTTATTGTCTCTTTTTTTATGTCGCCCCGCTGGGGCTTGGAGTTTTTGGGGGATTCGTTTCCAGGGAATGAATTCCCTGGCTACATGATTTCGTCCCTCACGGGACTTCTTTTTGCGTGCCACTGGCTCCGCCAGTGTGAACTGTAAATAGGGTTAATTATGTTGAGTGCATTGGTCTAGTGATAATTCTTTATTGCAAACAATGCGGATAAACAGGCGGCTGTCCTAGCGGCAGCCACCCTACAAGGAATATTGTTTCGTTCATGTTAGATCACCATCACGCGACAGGCGTAGCCTTGTTCGATCAGTTGTTCGTACAGTTCTTGCTGTTGTTGTTCGTTGGTACAGTCGACCCAAATCGAATAGGCTTCGGCCAATAGGCAGTCGAGTTTTTCTCGATCTTCGGTCTCTTTCGTTCCGCTCAAATCATCGAGCATCGATGTGAGTGCTGGCGATTTGACTTCAAATCGGGTTCGTAGTTCATTGAATACGGAGTCATTTTTTTCTGCCATAGCCGCAGTTGGGTCGAGCGAGGCAAGCAACTTGGCCGCTTCGCTTTCGCTGACATCAAGCACTAACACTGGGACGTGTTCGTCTGGCGTAGTTTCGGCCCGAAGATGACCGTCGATGAGTTGCAACGATCCGTCTTCCAGTTCCCGCGCCACCAGCGCATTGGCATAGCCGACTTCTTCTAAAATGCCTTGCAGCACTTGTTGTTGCTTGAGCGGATGTTCTCTCCAGTTCAACGGATGCGGTTGCAACTGGTTGGCAGGCACCCGGCGTAGTTCTTTGATTCGATCTCGGATTTTCATAATTACTCCTCGTCTTCTTGATGGATTTCGACTCGGGCTAACCGCTTTTCCATTTGTTCCATTTTCCGATGTAAATCAACGGTATGAGACAAACTGGTTTCGATGCAGGTCAGCCGGCCATGCACGCTGTAGGCCCAAGGAATTCCGGCCAACATGATCGAAACCCCGGTGCCGACCAGGCAGATTAAAATAGTAATGGCGATATCGCTGTTCATAAGTTGGTTCCTTAAAAGGTCATGACGATTCACAGTGCTAAACACATCGCACCGTGCATATTTTCTCTGTGGGAAAACGGGCTGTTTTCCCTTGAATTGATGATTGAAAAATAATAGGAAACGACGATGCGGCCTAAGTCTGTATGCGGAATAACGATGTTGTATTTGGAGATACAACAAGGCAAAAGAGTTGCCTAGAACGTCCCGCTTCCTTCCCCCAAACTGAACCTACTGACCTCTCACAGTGTGTTCAGCCTGTGCTTGCGAATTCTAAATAGAGATAGATAAAAATGCCCCCTGATGCCCTGAATTACAACATCAGGGGGCCAAGCAAGCACCTAACCCCAAACACGACCGCACCGTCGTTTGTCTCCTTGAAATGTGTCTAAGTTGTGTAAAGTTGATGCTTATAGAATAGTAAACATATGTACACTTGGGTGTGGTTGGGGATTATTTTTCAGAAATAGTTCTGGGCCTATAAAACAAGGAGTCTTTGCCCAGGGTGCCACTGGTTTTACCAGTGTAGAAGTGCCGTTAGGCTCTGAAATAGACAATCTCAGTCAGAATTGACTTGAATCAAATATCGTTCGATAATAGGAAGTACAATGCAATTTATTTGCACTTCACACTGGCGAAGCCAGTGGCACACGATGATCGAATTGTGAAAGAGAACCAACCCATGACCCAAACCAATACAAATCAAGCATCAGCCTGGCGCGGCGGGATTGTAGTAGTTGCCCTTGTATTGGGATTGTTGCTGCTGGCATTAGGTGCAGCGTATTATTTGACGCCTGGACAGTCAGTGCAATACAAGACGCAGTATGTTTTATGGAAATGTGGTTTAGCCGAAGATCCTGGACCTGATTTTGAGACCTTGATTAAGCTGATTGAAAGTACGATTACACCTGAATCTTGGGAAGAACTTGGCGGCCCAGGTGCTATTCCCCCATTTGAAACAAATCTCAGTATACTGCTGTCTGAGACCAAGGAGACTATCGTCTCGGATCCGAAAGAGCTGGATGAGTGAAGCAGGCTGGATAGAATCTGTATTTTCATCCACCTTTAAACCGTTATCTATCGGAATTGATTATCACTTCTCCGGCATGTTACAATCAATCATTCTGTGTGATGCCGAATCTTTTAATGATGGCACTGTATAATTTGTGGGGAATGTACTATGAACATTGAATTCCATGACAGAGAGGAACGGAACAACCCACTCAGCGGTCAGAGCTTTTCGAGTACAGATGAGGTTGCCGCTTTGATGGATAAACTGCGTACCAAACCGCCGTTCTTCTGCGAACTGATTGGTGACAACGGCTACAATCTGATGATTGGCATTGGCGGAGATGTTGGATGCGTGCAGTACAGTGCGAGGGATGGACTCCCTCCGTATTTGATGGCGACAGCGTTCTCTGGAAACAAATCGGAGGGCGAGTACATGGAGTTTCTCACAGGTGGCACGCTCACGCCGGTCGAGCGGCGGTACTGCATGCCCTTCAATATTGTTAGTGAGATCGTTGCTGATTTTGTTCGGTCTGGTCTTGCAAGTTCTGCGGTCGAATGGGAAGAAATCTAGTGAAGTAGAGTGAATGAAATTTATATTTTCATCCACCTTCAAACCGTTTTCTATCGGAATTGGTCATCACTTCACCGGCATGTTACAATCGGTCATTATGTGTGATGGAGAATCTTGCAAAGGTGGATGAATAAACATTCATTCACCCTACAACTTTCAAAATATGCCAGTTCAATATAATACTTTACCAGAGCCAAGCGATGACCCAAACCAATACCAATCAAGCATCAGCCTGGCGCGGCGGCATTGTCATCGGGACGTTGAGCGTTGTATTACTGTTACTGTTGCTGGCGTTTGGGGTGTCGGTCTATTTGGCGCCGGGGCATTTTCTGCAATACAAGACGCATTATGTTTTATGGCAATATGGTTTGGTCGAGAGACCAGAGCCAGATTTTGACGACTTGATTGATATGATCACGGCTGATTTACCCGAAGATTGGGAAAACGAGGATGCCTTCGAGACCAACCTGACCCTTGAATTTGGAGGTGGTCAAACGGTGAATGATAAGCTATATCCACCAAGTGACACCGGAGAACTTGAAGCCGTGCCCTTAGATCAAACGGAAAACGATTGAATCTGAAGTGCCGATGGATGGCACCCGTTGATTTGTTTTGCTTCAATAGATCAATTTCGGTTAAGATGGTACGAGCTTCAGCCTGGGTGCCATGCTTTCGCCGATCAGGCGTAAGCATGCTTTTGAAGTACTATTATGGTAAACTCAAGCAATGCACGTTGGCCATCGAAAAATACGAAAATCGTTTGACAAAGAAGGAGATGCCCACTTCTTAACCTTCTCTTGTTATCGGCGACTTCCCTTGTTCACTAAAGAGAGAACCTGTCAGTGGATGATCGAGGCGATTGATAAATCGAAACAGCGGAATCCGTTCGACTTATGGGCCTGGGTCATCATGCCTGAACATATTCATATTGTGTTGTTGCCTCATTCTAATGTACGAATTGCTTCAATACTAACCTCAATGAAACTCTCGGTCTCAAGACGAGCCATTTCTTGGACTGAAGAACACGCACCAAATTTTCTAGATCAATTACTTGATTTGCAACCCAATGGAAAACATTCTCATCGATTCTGGCAGCGAGGTGGAGGTTATGATCGAAACCTTCGAACGACCAGAGACATTCATGAAAAAATAGGCTATGTGCATCAGAACCCTGTCAAACGAGGACTGGTTGAGAAAGCAGAAACATGGGCTTGGTCGAGTGCAAAAGATTGGACAACTGGAACCGATTCTGTTCTAAAAATAGACCGTGAGTCCGTTCCGACGTTGACTAATCTCGACGATCATGTTGATTCAGAGTTATTTTATTGATCGTTAAGAAGCATGCTTACGCCTAACCGGCGAAAGCATGGCACCCAGGCCTAAAAAGTCGGCCACCCTACAAGACAAATCAGCCACAACTTACTGGGGCAGTTCAGTGAAGTAGAATCGGGTTAGGTGGTAGAACACCGGGGCGGCGAAGCAGATGGCGTCGACGCGGTCCATGACGCCGGCGTGGCCTTCGACTAGGGTGCCGTAGTCACTAACGCCGCGGTCTCGTTTGATGGCGCTCATGGTCATTCCGCCTGCGGCGCCCATCACGGCGATCACGACAGACATCAGAGCCGATTGCCAGGCATTAAACGGCGTGGCACCTGTTAGCGACAGCAAGGCCCCGATGACTGCGGTCACTGCGGTGCCAGCGAGGAAGCCTTCCCAGGTTCGGCTGGTGTTGATCTTGGGGGCGATGATTCTTTTGCCAATCAGTTTGCCAAACACAAACTGCAATAGATCACTCAGTTGGGCGATCAAGATAAAGTAAAACAACAGACCAGCAGTCGAGTTATAATTTGGGTTGATCCACTTTTCTAGATAGAGCAAGGCCGGGGCGTAGCTCATTGCGTAAACGCAAATATAAAGCCCTGCCTGTATTTTCGCCACACGTTCTAAAAACCGTATGTAATCTCCGGCAATTGCAATACAGGCCGAAACAAATAGGAACCCATAGACGGGAATCAAAATACTAAATAATTCATAATGCGTTGTACCCATTCCGACTAACACATACTGAGCAGGTGTTAATATGATGAAAACTCCAAACAGCGTGCGGTGATCGCCTGGGCGAGTAGGCGTAAGCGTAATGAATTCACGCAGCGCCCAAAACGAAATCAACCCAAACAAAATGACTGTCGCCACCGGCGTGGGAATTAAAAACGTGACGGCCAAAATTGCGGTCATCAACCACCAGGCCCGCACGCGATGAATAAACGCTTGGACGATGGCCGGGTTCACGCTCGAATCAGGTTGCTTCCGCAGTACCTGACCTACTCCGGTGGCAATCAGCAGGCAGCCAATCACTACGCCTAATAAAATGCCGGTCGATCCATCCAGCATGCGAACGCCCTCGCTTTGAGCAAGCGGGGTTGAGAGGTTCACAAGTTGAAGTAGGAAGTCTGGCATTTTGGCCTTCGAAGATTACAGGTCTTTTAAACGAAGTACGGCTTCACGTGCCCGCTTTAAAAAATCAGGCTTTGATTCCCCTTGCTCAAGCCAAATCGGCGGGCCAAAGGTAACACGGCTTAATAGCGGAACGGGTAAAAACTCGCCACTGGGCAAGATACGATTCATATTGTCCATGTAGACGGGGATTAATTCTAGATCAGGACGCTTCTTATTTAGGTAATAGATGCCACTTTTAAAAGGTTTTACCACTCCATCCAGGCTGCGGGTTCCTTCAGGAAACACAATCAGCGAATGCTCATTGCCTATTTCTCGTATCATCATGTCGACAGGGCTTTGATGCACTTTGACTTTCAAGCGATCAATCAGCAAAGCATTGAGTGACCGGGCCAAGTGCCGACGAAACCAACCACGCTCCCAATAATCTTTGGCAGCTACCGGACGGGTTACCTTGCGAACATGTTTGGGTAACGAGGCCCAAATGATGATGGAATCAAGATGGCTGGTATGATTTGAAAAATAAACCCGCTGACATGTGTCTGGTTGGCTATCAATCCAGCGCACACTCGGACCCGCAATCAACTTGGCAACAACAGCCAAAACAGGAGCAGTCAGGTTCAGGTCCACGATATTCGGTCACACAGTGTTCAAGTGAGGGCAGTTGATTGGATTGAATCTTTGCCCGTTTCAAAGAGTATTTATCCTATCCGAGGCAACAGTGTAGGCAAAGCCCCAGGTTGACCATAAATCTAGCCTAGTTGCCATGTTACGCATTAAAAGACGTTACGATATCGTAAGATGTTCCGATTGATCGCTTGGTTCGTCCTTCTTCTTAGTACGCGGTAAACTGGCCTGATTGGTTGAATCTGTAGAGCAAGAATCTGGCAAACATTTTTGGCCGTAAACCTGTTCGATCAGGTCTTGGTAGC
>NVWB01000382.1 GCA_002733575.1 Blastopirellula sp.
TGGCGTTCCAAGTACCATGTTGAATGAGAATCAATCGGCACTTGATTCTATCTTGGGATCAGCGAATTACGATATTGGCCATGTTTTTGGAACCACGGGAAGTGGTGGATCAGGTTTGGCCTCACTAGGAGTGGTGGGGAATTCAAGTTTCAAAGGAAAAGGGGCATCTGTTTCTTCCGATCCATCAGGCCCAGGCTGGTTGATATTAGCGGGCGGTGAAATTGGACATCAATTTGGAGCTCCCCATTCATTTAATGCGAGTGCCTTTGAATCGTGTGTTGGAACTAGAGAAGCTAGTGAAGCTTATGAGCCGGCCAGTGGTACAACCATCATGAGTTACGCAGGCATCTGCGGTGCCGATGATCTGGAAGACGACCCTAGCAGCTTTTTTCATGCAGCAAGTTATGAGTCCATTCAGACTTATATTGCCACGGGCAATGGAACTCCTCACTCGAAAACTTCACAGACTAATAATATCCCTACCATTAATGCTGGGTCCAATTACACAATACCTGCCAATACTCCTTTTGAACTTGATGCTGTCGGCGCAGATGCTGATGCCGGAGACACCTTAACGTATAGCTGGGAGCAACTTGATCTAGGGCCCGCCCAAAGTTTACCAATCTCTGATAACGGTAGTGGGCCGTTATTTCGCTCGTTTGAACCCGTCACAGAATCTTCTCGCAATATTCCTCGTCTAGAAGATTTGCTAAACAATGTGAACACTGCTGCGATTGGTGAAGCGTTACCTTCAACAAACCGCAGTTTAAATTTTCGCGTCACCGTTCGGGATGGTGAAGGAGGTGTCAACTCGGATGACGTATTGCTGACGGTTGTTGATACTGGTGCGGCCTTTGCCGTTATTTCGCCCAACACGGCAGTCGCTAGTACTGGAGCTTCATCGCAGACAATTGAGTGGAATGTCGCAGGCACCACTGCAAATGGCATTAACACTGCCAACGTAGATATTTTGCTCTCTATCGATGGGGGGCAGACATTCCCGATAACGCTGGCAACGACCGCCAACGATGGAAATCAATCGGTAACTTTGCCCAATATTACGACAACCCAAGCACGAATCAAAGTTCAAGGGAGTGGAAATATCTTTTATGATATTTCAGACGTTGATTTTTCGATCACCGCCGATCCTGGTGTTACCATCACCGAGACAGGCGATGCTACGGAAGTGAGTGAAACCGGCTCAACTGATACATTTGCTGTCAGTCTCAATTCTCAACCAAGCTCCAATGTGGTCATCACAATTCAGTCAAGCGACACCAACGAAGCGACCGTCGATACATCGACACTGACATTTACGCCGGCTAATTGGAATACGGCCCAAACGGTGACCATCACGGGAGTCGACGATGCGTACGCGGACGGATCGCAGAATTCTTTTATCACATTATCCATTAATGCTGCTTTGTCGGATAACGCCTATGATGCAGTGGCTGATCGCATTCTGGGAATTGTCACACTTGACGATGAAGAGAATCCCTTAGTGGGCGTTGATTTTGATCCAGCGGGAAACTCTCCCCCGAACTGGAACACGATCACTACCGCAGGGAGCACCACGCTCGACAATTTAATGCGGGAGGATGGATCTATTTCGCCCTATGATCTCTCTGTTACTCACACAGGCGGTTCAGGCAATATCACAAGTGTTGCCCCTGGAAATCTGCCAGATCATACGCCGTTGCTTAGCGGTTTAGATGGCTTGCTCTATGCCGGAATTTCTACCACATTTGTTTGGTCTGATCTGACGCCAGGGGCAGATTATTTGCTCTCACTATTTGAAATCAAAGACTTTCCCGAAGATTTAGAGCAGGTGGTTACGATTGTTGGAGGAGCCAATAACCCTGCTCCATTCACAATGAGCACCACTGGTCTTCCTACCGGAACATTAATTATTAATGATCAGTCTGCCAGTTCATCACGAAAGCTGTCGAAAGATGCTGTGCAAGCGACAGCCAGTGCTAGTGGGAAAATCACGATTACGGTTGTAAGTGTTGGTGCTAGTTTTGCAGAATTAGCAGGAGTTGCTATCCAGGAGCTCTCAACGATTACGACACCAGGATTTACGATTACAGAATCTTCCGGATCGACAAGTGTTGGTGAAATTGGCTCGACAGACACTTTCGATGTGGTTTTAAATGCACAACCAACCACCCATGTCGTGTTGACAGTCAACGCTTCCGATACCGGCGAAGCGACGGTCGGCGAGGCGACACTCACATTCACACCTGCCGACTGGGATACACCGCAAACGGTCACAGTGACAGGCGTGGACGATCTGATAGTCGACGGAACTCAAAATTCAACGGTAACGATCAGCGTTGACGATGCCAATTCAGATAACGCTTATGATGCCTTGGCCGATCAGACCGTGAGTGTGACCACGCTCGAAAACAACGTGGCAGGGTTCACGGTGACAGAAACTTCCGGCACAACGTCTGTGACAGAATCTGGCAGCACCGACACCTTTGCAGTGGTCCTCAATAAAGCACCACTCACCAACGTCTTGTTTACACTGGCAAGTGATGATACCGGCGAAGCGACGATTGACAAGGCGACACTCACGTTCACACCAGCCAACTGGAACGTGGCTCAAACGGTCACAGTGACCGGTGTGGATGACTCGACTGTTGATGGCGACCAGAACTCGACGGTGACGATCAGCGTCGACGATGCGAATTCAGACAATGCCTTTGATGTGTTGGACAATCAAACCGTAAGTGTCATCACGACCGATGATGATGTGGCAGGCTTCACGGTCACAGAATCGGCTGGCACAACTTCGGTGTCAGAAACAGGCACATCCGACACATTTACCGTCGTCCTCGATAAACGGCCGCTCACAAATGTGGTGCTCACAGTCATCGCTTCTGATCCAGGCGAAGCGACCATCGATCAATCGACATTAACCTTTACGCCAGCTAATTGGGATACGGTTCAAACGGTTCTTGTTGCCGGAGTTGACGATGCAATCTCTGACGGAACACAGAATTCTTTAATCACCTTATCGGTGAACGACGCTTTGTCGGATAACGCATTTGATGCGGTCAGTGATCGTACTGTGGATGTTGTCACGCTAGACGATGAGGCAACCGCATTGGTGGGTGTTGATTTTGATCCATCAGGAAATTCACCTCTGAACTGGAACACAATCACTACCGGATCGAGCATCACGATCAACAATTTAATCCGGGAAGATGGATCGAGTTCGCCCTATGATCTCTTGGTTACTCTAGTAGGGGAGTCAGACTTTAGTACCAGTGTTTCCCCAGCGAATCTGCCAGATCACACGCCTTCGCTTAGTGGTTTAGATGGTTTGCTCTATGCCGAAACTTCTATCACACTTGCTTGGTCTGATTTGACCCCAGGGTCAGATTATTTGATCTCGTTATTTGATATTGAATACTTCTCGGATGTGATAGTGCAGACGGTTACGATTGTGGGAGAAGCCAATAACCCTGCTCCCTTCACGATGAGCACCCTTGGTCTTAATGTTGGCGACTTAATCATTAATGAGCAGTTAGCCAGCCCATCTAAAGAGCTTACGGAAGATGCCGTGCAAGCGACAGCCGATGCAAATGGAAATATAACAATTACGATTCAAGGGGTCGATGGAAGTTTTACAGAACTTGCAGGAGTTGCGATCCAAGAACTTCTTGTGACGACTTCACCAGGATTTACCATCACAGAATCTGCTGGAGCGACCAGTGTCGAAGAAAATGGAACTACCGATACTTTTGATGTAGTTCTTGATAAGCAACCAACCACGAATGTCGTTTTGACAGTTACACCTGCCGATGCAACGGAAGCATCGGTTGATAAATCGACACTCACATTTACGCCAGCCAATTGGAACGTGCCGCAATCGGTGACCGTGACCGGGGTCGATGATCTTGATGCCGATGGCGATGAGTCTTCACTGATTACCATTTCAGTCGACGATGCCAATTCCGATGATACTTTCGATAATTTAGCAAATCAAACCGTGACAGTCACCACCACCGATGACGACACAGCCGGGTTCACACTCAGCAAAAGCACAACGTCGGTTGCCGAGTCGGGCACGACCGATAGTTTTACCGTGGTTCTCGATAAACAACCGTTGACCGATGTCGTGTTTACGTTGAGCAGCAGCGACACCGGCGAAGCCACGATTGACAAGTCAACACTCACATTCACCACGGCCAATTGGAATCAAGATCAAACGGTGACCGTGACTGGCATTGATGATGTTCTGGTTGACGGCAGTCAGATCTCGACGATTACCATCAGCGTTAACGACGCAACTTCGGACAACGCCTTCGACGATTTAGTAGATCAAACCGTAAGTGTGACCACGACTGATAACGATACGTCCAGCTTCACGATTACCGAATCTGCAAGTACGACTTCGGTGGATGAAAGTGGCACGACCGACAGCTTCACCGTGGTGCTCGACAAGCAACCACTCACCGACGTGGTCTTTAGCTTGGGAAGCAGCGATACCGGCGAAGCGACCATCGATACGTCAACACTGACATTCACATCAGCCAATTGGGATCAGGCCCAAACGGTGACCGTGACCGGCATCGATGACATGACGGTCGACGGCAGTCAGAACTCGAAGATCACGATCAGCGTCGACGATACTAATTCCGATAATGCCTTCGACGCACTGCCTGACCAAACGATCTCTGTCACCACCACCGATGACGATGTGGGCACGTTCACCATTACGGAATCTGCAAGCACAACTTCGGTGGATGAAAGTGGCACGACTGACAGCTTCACCGTGGTACTCAATAAGGCACCGCTCACCGATGTGGTCTTTAGCTTGGAAAGTAGCGATACCGGCGAAGCCACGATTGATAACTCGACACTCACGTTCACATCAGCCAACTGGAACGTAGCGCAGCTAGTCACGGTCACCGGCGTGCAAGATGTTCTCGTCGATGGCAGCCAGAATTCCACGATCACGATCTCAGTCGACGATGCGAATTCCGATACGGCCTTCGACACTTTAGTAGATCAAACCGTAAGTGTCACCACCACCGATGACGATGTGGGCACGTTCACGATTACCGAAACGAGCGGCACCAATGTTTCAGAATCTGGTTCCACCGATACTTTCACCGTTGTGCTCGACAAGGCGCCACTCACCGATGTGGTGTTTACGTTGGGCAGCAGCGATACGGGTGAAGCGACGATCGACAAGTCGACGCTCACGTTCACATCAGCCAACTGGAACGTGGCACAGCTAGTCACGGTCACCGGCATCGATGATCCAACCATCGACGGAAATCAGAACTCGACGATTACCATCAGCGTTAACGACGCAACTTCCGACAACGCCTTCGATGCGTTGGCCGACCAAACCGTAAGTGTCACGACCACCGATAACGACCTAGCGGCGTTCACGATTACCGAAACGAGCGGCACCAGCGTTTCGGAATCTGGTTCCACCGATACCTTCACAGTGGTTCTCGACAAGCAACCATTCACCGATGTGGTGTTCACGCTCAACGCTTCGGATACCGGCGAAGCCACGATTGACAAGTCATCACTCACGTTCACTCCGGCGAATTGGAACCAAGCCCAAACCATCACGGTCACTGGTATCGATGACCAGATCGTCGACGGCAGTCAAAATTCGACGATCACCATTTCGGTTGATGATGCCAAGAGTGACAACGCGTTCGATGCGTTGGTGGATCAAAGGGTGAGTGTCACCACCACCGATAACGATGCGGCAGCGTTCACCATTACCGAAACTGCAGGCACGACTTCGGTGGATGAAAGTGGCACAACCGACAGCTTCACCGTGGTACTCGACAAGCAACCGCTCACCGACGTCGTCTTTAGCTTGGAAAGCAGCGACACCGGCGAAGCGACCATTGACACCTCAACACTGACATTCACGCCAGCCAATTGGGATCAAGTCCAAACCATCACAGTCACCGGTATCGATGATCCGATGGTCGATGGTAGCCAGAATTCGATGATCACGATTTCGGTTGACGATGCGAATTCGGACAACGCTTTCGACACACTAGCGAATCAAACGGTCACCATCACCACGACTGATGATGACTTTGCAGCGTTCACGCTCAGTAAAAACACCGAGTCCGTTTCAGAATCTGGCACCACCGATAGCTTCACCGTAGTCCTCGACAAGGCACCACTCGCCGATGTGGTCTTCACGTTGGACAGCAGCGACTCAGGCGAAGCGACCACTGACAAATCAACACTCACATTCACATCGGCCAATTGGAACGTGGCGCAGCTCGTCACAGTCACCGGCATCGATGACATGACAGTCGATGGCAGCCAGATCTCCACGATCACGATTGCAGTCGACGATGCTAATTCCGATAATGCCTTCGACACTTTAGTAGATCAATCCGTGAGTGTCACCACGACCGATAACGACGTGGCCGGGTTCACGATTACCGAATCTTCAGGCACGACCGTTTCCGAGTCAGGCACCACCGACAGTTTTACCGTGGTTCTCGACAAAGCACCGCTCACCGATGTAGTCTTCACGCTCAACGCTTCCGATACCGGCGAAGCGACGATTGATAAGTCGACACTCACGTTCACCACGGCCAATTGGAATCAAGCTCAAACCATTACGGTCACTGGCGTCGATGATGTTCTCGTCGATGGCAGTCAGAACTCGACCGTGACAATTTCAATTGACGATGTGGATTCCGACAATGCCTTCGACACTTTAGTAGATCAAACCGTCACCGTTACCACCACGGATGATGGAGACGTGCATCCTCCGGCAATTTTTGATATGGCATTGGTCCAGTTGCCTACATCCACGATGAATGATGGCAGTGTGGCCTCTGTCCCCGTCTCCATGATTGAAGTACATGAATGGGAAGAATTTTATCTCGAAGTATTCATGCAGCTTCCTCCGCTGACAGTTCACCCGTTAACTCAGGTTCAGTTCACATTGGATTTTGATAACGCACTGTTTCAGTTCGATCTGGCGAATCGAGAACTGGGTGGAGCAGTAGAAAGTCTTACGCTAAATAGCGTGACAGGTCAGGCAACTTTCACTGCAACGATTCAACAAGGTTTAAATAATTATGCGGCAGACATCCCTGTTTTGATCGCAAGGATTCCTGCCTCGACTAGCATCATAGCAAATGCAAATGGCGTCTATCCTGATGAGTCAAATTCCTCATTGCCTGTTATGAGTGAGGCTCAGGTGATACTTGATCAACTTGTTGACCCTGTTGTCAGTTCAACAGCAGCCAACATCCCGACT
>NVWB01000383.1 GCA_002733575.1 Blastopirellula sp.
TTATTCTCAACATTGGCGGAAGCAAGAGCCGATATCACCGCATGGAAGGAGGATTACAACACGCAAAGACCACATTCTTCATTGGGCAATATGACACCCTCGGAGTATGCAATCAAAATGACACTGGAAAAACAAGCCGCATAAGGCCTTAAATCAACCCTCGGATTCTCCAAAAAGCTGGAGAAGACAAAAGGTGCAGGTCATTTACGATTCCGGTAAAAACGGTTGGAAAACAGCTACCGGTTTTTGCAGTTCAAAAAAGATATATTGGGAACATCCAACGAACCCCACCTAACGCAATAACACGTCAGGCGTGTCAATTAGCTGATTGGTTTTCCTTCCCTCCCATTCCAGCAGAATTCCTAGACGGCTATAACCAAACCGAGGGAGTTCATTGCCCAGCTCCTGTAGCCGTTTTGACAACAGGATGCAGGATAAGTTGGCCAAACGTAGTAACCTACCGCAGAAGTATCAGAATTGAATAGTGCAAATTCAGACCATAAACCTGTTTAAGTTTTAGGAAAATCAGTGAATGGTTTTTATTTTCACTACTGGATAAATCAACCAGAGTTTACCTAACACAGAGTTCCCAGTGGTTTCTTAAGAGCCCGCGAGGAAATTATAATCACGCTTGAGACCAGAACGGCTCCACCAATATTTGATGTTAGATTCAGTGGCCAAAACGCACCAATTCCACCAGCAATCAACATTGACATTAAGATTAAATTGAGCGGTCCCTCGGCGTAATTTTGAATGAGTGCATTTATCGCGTAAATGCCGAACAAGGCGAATACACCAATTTGAAACACTTCAATAAACTCCCCGGATATGAGCGGTGTATAGGCAAACATCAAAGGCACGATATAGAGCCCTTTAGCAATTTTCCAGGCCTGGAAACCAGTTTCCATCGGTTTGGAACCGGCAATACCCGCCGCTGCAAATGCCGCCAAACATACAGGTGGCGTGACATTACTATCCTGGCTCAACCAGAATATGATCAGATGGGCAGTCAGCAAGAAAGTTGCCTGCGTAGCCGGATCAACCAACAATGGCCGGATGGTAATTGCCAATTCGAATGGCATAGCATCCATCAGGGCTATAGCATCTTCTCGCGCCATACCTGCAGCTACTTTTGCTGCGTGCGGACTATCCACCAACGTAAACATCGTTGATTTGGCCGGGTCACTGATACCCTCAACGAGCTGCTCTATGATAATGGTGTCGGCAAGAATTCCGGCAAGGGCTGGTGCAGTCAATATTGCAAGGATGATATAGGCTGCCGTAACCGGCAATCCCATACCCAAGACGAGAGACGCAAGGCCAATCAGGAGTATGGCGACAACAATCGATCCTTGAGACCATTGGGCAATCATCAAGGAAAAACCGTTGCCTATGCCGCTGGTGACAATGGCATTGTTCATGATGCCGATTGCTACAAGCAGGATACCGGTCATAATCGACGATTTTATGCCGATCAGCAACGCTTCAGTAATCTTCGAAGGTCCCATGAAAACCGGTTCAAAGGATGTGTTCTTTATGAATTTTGCAGCAATTGACGTCGACCATGAAACCACAACCAGCGCTGCAATTGCCCATGATGCCGCATAACTTGGGGTCACACCGGTCATCAAAAGCCAAATCATGACGGTTAATGGCAGCACGAATGTCAAACCACCTGAAATCAATTTGCCATAGTTTACTTGCAGTTCAACACCATCACCAACCTGATGTTTAACCGCTTCAATACGGACGATAAACGCCACAGACAAAAAATACAAAATGGCGGGCATTATGGATACAGAAACAATCGTGGAATACGGAATTGATGTGTAGCTTGCCATGACAAAGGCACCCGCGCCCATGATCGGCGGCATGAGTTGCCCTCCGGTTGAAGCAGCAGCTTCAACACCGGCTGCAAATTTTGCGCGAAATCCATTGGACTTCATCAAGGGAATGGTAATGACGCCGGTAGATGCCGTATTTGCAATAGCTGATCCGCTAATCGTTCCTGTCAGTGCAGAAGACAGAACCGCTACAAATGCTGCGCCACCACGAATGCGCCCAGCGACGACTTTTGATATTTCAATAACAAAATTGCTGGCCCCGGACGCAACAAGAAACCCACCAAAGATCATAAACAGGGTAATGTTAGTAGAAGAGATGGTGGCTAAAATACCAAACATTCCCTCATCGTTGTAAAGAGTGCGGAATAAAACATCATTGATCGGCAGACTGGCGGCACGAAAAACGCCGGGTAAATAAGAACCCAAAAACAGAATATAGGACATCGATGTGATGATCAAAATGGGAATAACCCAGCCAGAAACACGGCGTGATAAATCCAAAGCTGCAAATATCAACAGAAACCCAGCGGTCCAATCAACTAAGGTAAATTGCCAAGGTTGGCCCGTTACTGCAAGCGTTCGCTCATAAATTCCTGTCTCTGCGCCAGCAACCCAAAGTGCAGCAACAGCGATCAACAAGCCATAAACAACATCAAATATTATGGCATATCTTAAGCCAGCTTTCTTTCCAAAAGGGCTAAATGTAACAGATGCCAGAAATGCAAATCCAGCAAAGTGAATTGCATTCTGCCAAAGGCCTGGTTCGACGAGGTAGATGTTTGTAAGGATATGCCAAATTCCAAATCCAACAGCAAAAACAACGACAATTTTTTTGAGAATTCCACCTTCCCAGTCATCTAACGAAAGCCATACAATGCGGTCGTATTGTCCAGAATTTATCGCATCTGAATCTGAAATTTGGGTGTCAATATTTGATTTACCTGTCATCGCTTCCACCATGTTTTGTAAATACAGGGAGCGAAAGAGTAGTCTCCCGCTCCCCGAAGCTGGCCAACGTTAGTGCGGTTATTTGGCCATCAAATGAGCTGGTACATCAAGGCCGACTTCCTTGTAGTAACGCGCAGCACCTGCATGCAGTGGCACGGGTAATCCAGCCATTGCTTTTTCTACTGCCATAACTTTTGTTGCCGGGTGAATTGCTGATAAAAAGCCAAGATTTTCGTACATGGTTTTGGTCAGTTGATAGACATGCTCTTCATCAACGCTGGCATTTACCGCCAGAAAATTTGGTTGAGCAATTGTTGTGATATCTTTGGTTTGACCGGGATAAGTGCCCGCAGCAATAGTATAAGGCACCCACAAGTTTCGGCCACCATCCATTGCTTTTGCTTGCTCAGCTGTAACATTAAGAATGGTGAATTTGCCTTCATTTGCAGCCATCAACTTCGTTATCGCACCTGTTGGCGGCCCTGACGGCATGCCAGCGCCCAGCGCCTGACCATTGGCCAAGGCATCAGCCGTTGGGCCATAGCCGGCATGCACAAGTTTGTAGTCTTTATTGATATCAACGCCCAGACCGGACAACAGAACAGTATTGGAACCAATGGTACCGGAGTTTTGCTTGCCCATTGCCATAGACATGCCGGATAGGTTTTTCAGATCACCTACGGTGCCTGTTTTGATTTTGCTATTAGCAAGAACAAATTGTTCAACATTTTGCCAAAGCATAGTTACAGAACGGATATTTTTTTGTGGAGCCGAAACCGGGCCCGTACCAGTTGCTGCATAAGAACCGAACAATCCCTGAAGAATGGCAAAGTCAGCGGTCCCAGAACCAAGCGCTTGAACATTTGCGCCCGAACCGGCTGAGTTCACAGCTGTCAGGCTGAATTTTTTCTTAGGCAGAAGTTTGATTTTTGAGAGTGTTGAAATTGCAGTGCCAACAGGGTGATATGTGCCACCTGTTGAAGCTGTATTAAGAATGTAGTCTTTTGATTGCGCTATCGCAAAATTTGCGGAAGCCACAAATATTAAACCTGTGGCCAAAGCCATTAACTTCTTCATTGAAATTTCCTCCGAGTTGAATGCTGCTCCCACAGCAATTCAACTATCTTAAGGAAGCTGAAACCGCATACGTATGAAGAAAATTGTAATACTTGTCATAAAAGCTCTGCGGATTTCCGCAGGCTTTCGCGTAAATGTTAGGTTTTCAAAACCTCGTCCTTGTTCAAACCAAGTTTGACGATCTTTTCATTCAATGTTCGACGACCTATGCCCAGAGCTTCAGCAACCGCTTCCATTTTACCATGATGTGTTGTCAGTGCTTTCGAGATGAGTTGACGTTCAAATTCGGCGACAGCGCTTCGAAGGTTATCCGGAACATCATCATAGCTACCATCTCTTTGCATAGCGGCAGCAGCAGAACCTCCACCGCGGCGAGCCGCAAGTATGCGTCGTTCGCTAACATTGCGCAATTCGCGAACATTGCCCGGCCAGTCATGTGCCATCAAGGCAGCAAGGTCATCTGAGGTAATTTCAGGGGGAGAGATTTCATATGTGGCGGCGAACAAGTTTAAAAATTTGGTATAAAGCAACGGAATATCTTCGCGCCGGTCACGTAATGCGGGAAGTGAAAGAACAATAGTGTTGAGCCGAAAATACAGGTCTTGCCGGAACACGCCAGTTGCAAGTTTGCTTTCAAGACTGTCATTACTTGCGGATACAATCCGGAAATCCGATTGGCGCGCCTCAGCCGATCCAATCGAGGTAAATTGTTTGGTTTCGATTATCCGAAGTAATTTAGCTTGAACTTCAACCGGCATAATCTCAAGCTCATCGAGAAAAAGCGTCCCACCATCAGCTCTATCCAGGAGACCTTTTTGTCCATCGCTGGTACCCAATAATGTCTCTTCAAATCGAGCAACAGGTATAGCGGCGCAATTGACAGCAACAAATGGTTCTGCTGATCGTGGCCCCAAATCGTGGAGGGCACGCGCGACAAGTTCTTTTCCAGTACCTGTTTCACCCAGAAGCATGACATTTGCAACACTACCGCTAAGATCAAGAATTTCGTGCCGGAGGTTCTTGATATTTTCGGCATTGCCCAACAATACCCGATCCAAACCAGAAAGATCTGACAACCGGGCTTTCAAACGCTCTGTGTTTAAGGAAAGACGATTTAACTGCGCTGCATTACCCAGAAGTTTCAGCATTTGTCTTGGATCAAAAGGTTTCTCCAGAAAACTGTATGCCCCATCCTGTATTGCGTTCACGGCCATCGGGATATCCCCGTGAGCTGACATTAACACAAGCGGTACGGAGATTTTGCCTTTCAAGGTGTCTAACAGTTCAATGCCGGTCATACCGGGCATACGCACATCACACAAGATGACATCAATGGGTTGGGCATCGAGTATATTGAGTACACGACCGGCACCTGGCAAAGTCTGAACTTCAAACCCGCCGCTTCTCAGCAAGTGGCCAAGCGAATCCCGCATTTCGTGATCATCATCGATAACCAGAATTTTGTATTTTTCGACCATGGTCACGCTCTGCCGTTTGACAATGGAAGGGACACACTGAACCGTGCGCCTCCATTTTCAAGATTTTGGGCAATGAGCTCTCCATCATGTTCTTTGATAATCGCTGCCGAAATAGACAGTCCAAGCCCCATGCCATCGCCTGACGCTCGCGTAGTATGGAAAGGCTCTTGCAATTGTTCCAATTTGCGATCTCCAAACCCTGTGCCAGTATCCTGTACGCAAATAAGTGCTAGATTATTTTCCACTCTTATAACAATCGACAATACAGCGTCTTCGGTATCCTCCATTGCAGCCAGAGCATTCTTGATCAGGTTCACCAATACCTGTTCGAGACGAAGCCGGTTGCCGCGCACAAATACAGGCGAACTGCAGATATCTGTTTCAAGCTCAACGTTAACAGCACGAATATCATGTTCTACCAAAGCTATCACATCGCCAAACACGTCCTGAAAGGATACAATGGCAAGTTTTTCATCACCGGGCTTGGTGAAGAAACGCAATTGCTTTGTGATGTTTTCCATGCGATCGACTACCTTATTTAGCTTCTCCCATGTTTCCCCCAATTTTATTTTCCCGTCCAGTTCGGCTGCAGCGAGATAATTACGCATCGCAGATATCGGTTGACCAAGTTCATGGGTAACGGAAGCTGACAATTGGCCAAGTGCGGCAAGTTTACTGGTGCGCGCAAGTTCTGCCTGAGCATTTTTTAACTCGGTGTTTGTCGTGCGCAGTTGTGACCTGTCGGCTTGAGATGCTCGTAGTGCTGCCCTGATGCGCGTTGATCTCAAAAATGTCGCAAATGCCAACAATGCGGACAGAGCGCCACCGAAGATAAAAGTTGTAAGCGTCGCCCGTTCAAATATCCGTCGTTCGCTCAAAAGGTAGTGAATGCGCCAGCCAAGCCGTTTGGCTGGAGTGGACACGTAGATGGATTTTTCACCCCCGATAGACACGGTAGATATGCCGATCCGATCCCATGAAAATGCAGAAAGCGGTTTGTCACCAAACTGCCTTTTAGTCCTGATATCTGCCAATTGTTTATCTGAGAGTTTTGACAGTGTCTGGTACAGCCAAATGGGGTTGGACGATAAAACAATCACTCCATCTTTATTCGATACAAAAACACGCTCACTGCCTTCTTCCCAAGCTTTCTGCAATTCGCGAACATCAAGTTTGATTGCAACAATGCTGGATACATTCCCCAAACGGTCATAGACTGGTTCAGAAATGAAATATCCAGGGCGCCCGGTTGTAGCGCCAACACCAAAAAATTCCCCACGTTTTCCTGACAAGGCACTGTTGAAATATGGTCGGAAGCCATAGTTCTGTCCTACAAAAGTTTGCGGGGTATCGTAGTTTGACGAGGCCAAAACCAAGCCGTGACGGTCCATTATATAGATAGCTTCCAGCTTTGCTTCTTTGGAAAAATGGGCAAGTTGCTTATTGAGCAATTTGTTAGAAGCGGCGGAATGGGCAGAAATAATAATTGGATAACGCGCCAAAACGGACGGTAAATACTGAAATTGTTCAAGTGTGCCATTCAGTGAGCGGCCATACAGGGACAAACGATTTTTTGCCTCTTCAATCTCTATCGAACGGAAATAGGATAATGAAGTAATAAAAAGCGCGGCGATTGCAACCAGTGCAATAGTGATCAATATAATAACTACACTACGACGGATATTTTTGGGTATTTTTATTTTAACATCGGAATTCAATTTAAATTCTCACCAACTAAAAATGACTTCAATAAACAACCATTCAGCATAATTTGTCTTAGTGTCCAACCCGAAACTAATTGAATGATATCAGTCCTTTATGGTTCATTCGGATTGTCTAACGATTCGAAGGAGCTCACCATGGTTTGGACTG
>NVWB01000384.1 GCA_002733575.1 Blastopirellula sp.
CGGTCAGTAACCAGACATTGAAATCCTGCCAACTGCTTGATACAGCCGAGTGGCGTAATACTGCTCACTTTGAGGGGAGGGAGTAATGATAATTACCAGCTATCGTGACCTTAGTAGCTGTTCTAATAGGATTTGGTATTCGGTGCTCTCGCACCTATAATTGTTCCTGTTCCCTACTATCGCTTTCCCTTGAGCCTGCGACTTACTGAAGAGATGCTGCATGAACGTGGGATCGTCTCTCCTATGAAACCATCCGTCGTTGGGGCATGAAGTTCGGGCCTGACTATGCTCGTCGATTGAACCGTAAGCAGTCTAGCCGGAATGATATCTGGTATTTAGACGAAGTTGTGATCAGTATCGGAGGCAAGAAACATTGGTTGTGGCGC
This sequence comes from Blastopirellula sp., assembly GCA_002733575.1. Lineage (GTDB taxonomy): Bacteria > Planctomycetota > Planctomycetia > Pirellulales > Pirellulaceae. Next base: position 387 of record NVWB01000384.1, read on the forward strand.
GCCGTTGATGACGATGGGTACGTTCTCGACGAGATCGTACAATCACGTCGCAATACCAAGGCTGCCAGGCGATTGTTGCAGCGTCTGCTCAAGAAGCAAGGATTGGCACCCAAACGGATGATTACGGACAAGCTTGGATCTTACGGTGCTGCTCGACGTCAAATCATGCCACATATTGAGCACCGCTCCCACAAGGGTCTCAACAATCGAGCGGAAAATTCCCACGTTCCATTATGAAAACGCGAGCGTATGATGCAAGGCTTTCGATCGGTCGGCTCCTTGCAACGGTTATCTCAATCTTCTCCGCTTTACGTAATCTTTTCGTCTCGCCTCGTTCAAAACGCAACGCTCTTCAAATCCATACTCATCGTCTCACTACAATGGCTGAGTGGAAAGCCGTGACCGAAGCTGGCTCATAATTGCTGTGGTGTCACTTCGTTCCGGCCAGTGCTCAATAACGTGACAACGCCACACGGCCTAACTGGAGGGAATTAAGGTTGCACATATGATCCGCAAACAACAATTTGCTGCACTCGCTGGATAATTGCGTCAAGCAAAAGAGTGACTCCGGCTGAATTAAGAGTTTGCGACAGAACCCTCACAATGATAATGAGTGGAATAAATATGTTCAAAAAACTTACAACAACAACTTTGGCGGCCGCAATGTGTTTTTGCATTTCAGCAAATACAGCCGCCGCTTGGGATATTACAGAAACAGGGACTGGTGTTCTCGCGGTAGGGCCAAATATTGGTTCGTGTGGGAGCGTGATTTTGAACGTTTTATCAGTACAAATATTACCGGGACCTCCAATCGTAACAGAAGGGGTACTCTATAGAATAAGGATAGGCTCCACGTTTCGGGCTGCGACTGCAGGCCCTGCTCCCACGCGCCTTGTCAATGGTGTCTTTAATACTATTGACCTTTCGGCAATCGAAACTCAATGTGATGTATCCAACGTTGTTGTTGTTTCAGATCAAGTCCCAATTGTTGGCGACAGTATGATTTCTTCGCCAGGAATGAACGTGGCATTTGAGTATAGTGAAGGTGGCACCGATTATCTTTACCGGTTGGGCATTTTTGGGGCTACCGCCTCGGAAAAAATAGCGGAGAGAACTCTGTTAGACAGCACGTCGCCCATTGTTACTCTTTCGGGCGCACCTGCCACACTGAACAGCGTCGACCCGTTCAATGTAACAGTTACCTTTGATGAGGATGTCACAGGCTTTGATAATTTGGTGAACGACATCACTATCACCAATGCTTCTGTTACAGCTATCGCAGGCGGACCTTCTGTCTACACTCTTACAGTATCTCCTACCGGGTCGGGCGATGTTTCCACACCGTACCGGCCGCCGCTGCACAGGACGTAGCCAGTAACGACAATGAGGTGTCAAATACGATCGTGGTAGGCAACACGATCGTTGAAGACACGCAAGCCGCGATTGCGGGCTTCATGTTGGGTCGCGCCAATAACCTGGCCTCTAACCAGCCTGGCCTAACCCGCTTCCTACAAGGCGATGGCTGCGGGAGCTTCAACGCCAGTGCCACAGATGGATCCGGCTCGATAAACGGCTGTGTCTCGCAAGGCAACGCTTGGGTTGAATTCACCAGTTCATGGTCGGGTGATATCTCCTACACGCTTGGCACCATTGGGGCGCACAGCTTTGTGAATCCTAACCTAATTGTCGGCGGAATGCTTCAATTCGACTACGCCGAGGATGCCACCAACAACTCATCAGGTCGTGGATGGTTGGTTGCCTTACTTTGTTGCCAAAACGCCAGAGCAGCCGCTCTTCATTGAGGGACGCCTACTTTATGGCCAAACCGAGAACGAAATCTCGCCGCTTGGTACCTACACCGATAGTTTCCAGACAGAACGGAAGTTGGCGCAACTGCGGGTAACAGACGAGTATCAGTACCGCGCTACCACACTGATGCCGCTGCTTGATGCTACCTATACCGATGACACCCAACAGGCCTATACTGACAACCTGGGAAACACGATCCCGGGTCAGACAATCAGCCTCACGCAGGTAACGGCTGGTATCGACTTCAGTACGCCAATCCCGATTGAGACCGGCACTCTAACGCTGAACGGGGGGCTGTCCGGTATCTACTCCTCGACCACGGGCGGTACTGCAGATTTTGAGGGCATGCGAGGCCGGGCAGAACTGGGGATCAACAATGATCTGGAAAGCGGCACCACTTTCCGCGTCAGCATCTTCTACGATGGGCTCGGCTCCGACTTTGAGGCACGCGGCGCAAGCCTCGGCTTTGATATGGCCTTCTGAAGCAAAGCTCCAGCATTAAACTCGCTATTGAAGCCGCCCCATCGAAAGTTTGGGGCGGTTTTACTATGTTAACGTCAACTCGGGATAAGAGCTGTATTTCCAATTGCCCTGAGATTGATTGATGGTTTTCTTGGTTTGAGGGTAAAATCAATCATCATATCCAAAGTGGCTGTCTCTCCTGCACAAGTTGAACTTTTGGTTCTGTCGCAAAGTTTCTTGGGGCCATCAAAACTTGGAAAATTATTCTGTTTGGGGTCAGCTTGAAGCTACTTGAAGGTAATAAATGGGTGGTCAAAGCCGAAAAAGGCCTGCTTTTACCCGGCCATATGCTCGGCATTGGAATAATATTCTACACAAAAAACTTTGCGACAGAGCTCTTGATGTGGAGCAAGACTGCAAAATTATTCATCACATTCGACTACAAGATGATGCAGGCTAAAACAACTTGGCAATACCCCTCCGACTTACCTTGCTGCCGTTATGGAACTTGTTGGCGAGGACAGAATTTTACTCGGCAGTGACTGGCCGTTCTCCATGGGTGCACCTGATGCAGATCACGACATTGGTCATCTTGACGAAAAATTGTGCTATAAAATTCGCAACACCAACGTTCATGCGGCCTTTGGTAGTAGGTTGTTGCCGCCGGGCTAGGGTTTTGGGATATTCAATTCTATCCAGGTGCGTGGAATTATTGCACCGGAGTGGGCCAAGACTGCACGGAAAGCTGTTCAAACAACCATGTTCCAGCAGGGCCGGAAGGGGCCGTTGAACTCCGTGCAATGACATAAGAAAAACGCGGCATATGGTCGGCCCCATCCCATCGTTCTGGTAATAGTTTTACCAATCGCCCGGTGGCAAGATCATCCGCAGCCATGTGCCAGGGCAGGCTGCCCCAGCCGTGGCCGCTACGGATCATCCCTTGCTTGATATGCAGATTATCAGCGTACCAACGGCGCGTCGCCAGCACCCCGCTGTCGCTATTTTGGCGCAAATAATGTTGGCCCGTCAGAACAATCTGGAAATAGCCTGCCAAAAGATTAGGGCCAAGCGGGGCTGCGAGATTTGCCAACGGATGCGATGGAGCCGCAACGGCCACCAATTGTACAACACCAACCGAATTGCGCTCAAACTCTACATTGGAAACACTGAAATCAGGAATAAATGCAAGACCTCCTGGATAGTGTTCCATATAAATATCAAACCCGGCAATGCTTGAGTGTAATCGCACTGCGGTGTCCGGGAACTGCTTGGAAAAATCGCCGAGAACCTCATAGATTGGCATCATGGGGACAAATGCATCAACCGCTAAATGCACTTCGGATTCTATCCCCTGGGTGAAATTGCGGGCAGTGCGGCGAAAATCAACCAGCTCTGACAGAATACGCCGTGCCTGAGGCAGGAGGGCGCGACCAGCTTCGGTTAGGGTGGGTCGGTAAGCGGAGCGATCAAAGAGCAAAGCATCGGTCTGATCTTCCAGCTTTTGCATGGCATAGGTGATGGCCGATTGCGCCCGGCCCAGCTTGCGGGCTGCTGCGCTAAAGCTGCCCTCGTCTGCGACGGTGGCAAATACGAGAAACTGATCCAGGGTCAGGGCATTCATAACTATCAACTTTTTAGAACATGATTTTCTAAACATATATAGTTTTGTTGATGGTAATCCAAGCCTATCTTAGCCTTCAAGTCATTTGAAAGAGCACAAGATGAGCGTGAAAAGACAGCCAGCATTTTATTTGTCCCATGGCGGTGGACCTTGTTTCTGGATTGAAACACCGCCGCCCTATGGCCCGCATGCCTATGATGATCTGCGGCACTACTTTGAAGGGATGCTGGCCAGCCTGCCTGAACGCCCCAAGGCAATCGTGGTGATTTCGGGGCATTGGGAAGCGAAAAACTTTACGGTTTCGGCGAACCCCGCACCGGGCATGTTGTTTGATTATTATGGGTTTCCTGCCCACACCTACGAGCTTTCCTATCCGGCAAAAGGGGATCCGGTGATTGCAGGGCGGATTTCCGAACTGCTTGCTAAAGCCGGCATTTCACACGAAACAGATACTGAGCGTGGCTTTGACCACGGTGTGTTTGTGCCGATGCTGATTGTTGACCCGGACGGGAATATTCCGGTGGTAATGATGTCAATCCGCGAGGATTTTGATCCGGCAACACATATTGCCTTTGGTGAGGCTCTTGCCCCGCTTCGCGATGAGGGTGTTGTGATAATCGGCAGTGGTAGCTCTTATCACAACATGACGTCATTCGGGGATGGCAAACCACAAAATGCCCGGGTCTTTGATACCTGGCTGCGCGGCGCTGTCACCCAAAGTGAGTATGGCGCCCGCAAAGCCGCGCTTTTGGAATGGGATCAGGCACCCATGGCCCGTGATGCACAGCCGCGCGAAGATCATCTCATACCGTTAATGGCGGTGGTTGGGGCCGGGGGCGCTGACCCGGCAATCGTTGATTTTCAAGGTGATATGAGCGGCAAAGCAATCTCGGGGTTCCGGATTGGATAAGAAGATCAACCAGATACGCTCTGGCCAAACCTTCCCTCAACCATAACACTTACCAATTCCTCCGCATCTTAATGAGAAGAAAAGCCTATGTTTTCTGAAATTATCCTGAATACGGTCGTCATCCCGTTTGTGTTGGGCATCGTTCTTTTTTTCGCAGCCCGAAAATTTCCTGAATTTGGTCTTTGGGGGGCGTTTGTCACAGGGATCGCCGTTTTTTGCATTTATATTTTGTTGGAAGGCTGGCCATCCCTGCCGCCGATTTCCTCCAAGCCCAAAGTTGCAGTATTGATCGCCGGATTTACCATCCTGAATGTTGCCTCTGGTTTTTTGCGGATTAACCGGTTTGCGTTGATTTTGGGCCTGTTGAGTCTTGCCCTGCTATGGATCGGCTGGAACCGGATCGGGGATATTGAGATGCTGCCGCGTTTTGCGGCGTTGATGGTGCCGGTTGCGATTGGCGGCTGGGCATTCCAGAACTTTGATCAACAGGATCAATCAAGCCTTTTTTGGCCCATCACCCTGATCGCATTTGCCATTGGTGGTGCTTTGATCGCGCTGTTGGGGGCCTATATTGGCCTTGCACAAGCCATGGGGGCCGTGGGCGCATTTCTTGGCGGCTTTGCACTTCTCACCTTTATTTTCATATTATTCCGGCCAAACACAGCGCCCACAAATCTTCCTCAAAATGTCCATCAGGTGATTTTTCTGAGCCTGATGTCGCTACTCATAGCGATTGGCCTTTACGCACCAGAAGTCAGCACAATCGCTATCGCGACTATGGCAATGGTTCTGCTTTTACCAGGGTTGACGGCCCGCTTTGCTCGATTTCCAACTGCTCTACAGCCCGTCATTTATGGCATCACAACCGCAATGCCGGTGGGCGTTGCAATTGCCATAGCGGCCTTGTGACAGAATTCCCTTGACCCAGAATTACAACACGAACCACCAAACCAAACGGAGAATTTTATATGAAGACCTACTTAGCACTTCTTGCCATCCTAAGCCTGATGACCTTTGCAACGCCCAGTTTTGCAGCGGATAAATTTAACATTGATCCAGCTCATAGCTGGTTAAACTTTTCGATGAATCACGGCGGTTTTGCGCCCGCCCGGGGGCGTTTCGGCGATGTATCCGGCACTATTGTGTTCGATCAGGATAATGTGACCAACAGTTCAGTCGTTGTAGAAATCAAAACGTCCAGCATCGACACCAATCATGAGGCACGCAACAAGCATTTGATGAGCCCGGATTTTTTCAACGCAGCAGAGTTTCCGACCCTGAGGTTTAAAAGTACATCAATTAAAAAAACCGGCGAAAATACGGGAATTATTACCGGAGATCTGACCATGGTTGGCGTGAAAAATTCAGTCACACTGGATGCTGTCTTTAACAAAGCCGATGGAGACAAAGTCGGCTTCTCCGCCACAGCCAAAATTGTGCCAGGTGATTTTGGTATGTCGAAAGTTGCCGGCTTCGGCATGGGACCCGCAGTTCTGATAACCATTGATATTGAAGCGGCCAAATAGCCTCAGCAAGAATACGCGGTTTCTCCGGTAAACAGGGAAACCGTCGCTTGTCCTGCATAACCCCGGGTATTCTTACTAACCAAAAGCCTCGACAGCTTTGAGTTCAAGGTGCTGCCATCTCTGAACAAGATGTCGGTAATGGTTTCCGTGGCACTGTTGCATTAAGTTTCTGATTTGTCGATATTTGCGGTTTCGCTTTGCCGAGGTTGCCAATGTCACGTCGTTCCCCCTTCAAGCGCCATCGCTTTCCGCCTGAGATCATCCTGCTGGCTGTGCGTTGGTATTGCCGCTATGCACTGTCTTATCGGGATGTGCGCGACATGTTGGCAGAACGCGGTGTCGAGGTCGATGGCTCCACCGTCTACCGGTGGGTTGTGAAGTTTGGCCCAGAGATTTCCCAGCGCAACTTCAGCCACCGTGATAGGAGAGGACAGACTTGGCACGTTGATGAAACCTACATCCGTGTGGGCGGCAAGTGGCGTTACCTATGGC
>NVWB01000385.1 GCA_002733575.1 Blastopirellula sp.
CACGAGGATAACGGAAGCCCTTGATGCGGGGCATATTGTTTGGAATTTTCATAACGTTGGCATAGTGCCGTTACGCCGAGTAAACAACTTGGCAATACCGTTGAATGTTTTCTGAAACAATATCAGCAAAGCGGTACAATAGTTTACCCCGCTCCGTTGCCGTCAGACCGCACCATTCTTTAGAATAAAATGCAGCTTTAGCAGCGCCAACCGCAGCATCGACTTGCTCGGTGCCATCACTTGGAATGAGTGCCCAAGGCTTTCCTGTATAGGGGTCAAAAGACTCAAATGTGCTGGTAGTTGTTACTTGGCGTCCGCCCACAGTATTTTGAAAACTGATCATTGAAACTACTCCTTAACAAGGCGCCAGACCCAAATGAGAACGAAAACGTGTTTTTATATACGTCGCGTCTCTTGGCGGTAAGGATCGAGGTAAATTCTTTGCTTCAATTTTCAAAACAAACAATCGTGGGCCACTAGCAGGTTTGGTTAAATCTCTGCAAAGTTGATCAACCTGATCGAGATCTCGTATAACTCGTGTTTCAGAAAATCCAGACGCTTTGGCGATCTCAGACAGATCAATTCCCATACCTGTATGACTATCCTGCATACCGGTTTCACCGAAATGTTGGTTGTCTAAAACGATGATATCTAAGTTTTTGGGTGCAGCCACAGCTATTGTTGCAAAAGCACCAAAAGCCATAAGCATTTCACCATCACCCGTAATAACCATTACACGTTTTGCTGTTTGTGCCTGGGCAATACCAAGGCCAGTCAATGCAGCCCCACCCATAGCACCCCATAGGTAATAATTGTTGTCAGTATCAGCATGTGCATGTACATTGTAACTTGGCGAACCAAGGCCAGTTACGACAAGTGCACCATCTCGTGCTTCAAGAAGTTTCGCAACAGCGGCACGTCGATCCATTGTTCCAATATCCATTATGTTCACCATTTTTTCTTGCCCAGTAAACGTTGACCAATCAGCACAGCAATTTGCCCATCAGCCTCATAAGCCATAGTTGCAGCTTGTTCGACAATCTCGATCAAATCCTTGCCCGTTTCCGCACGTAAGACCGTAACGCCAATAGCTTCTAATGCAGCTTGAGTTGCTTTCCCCATTGGCACTTGCCACGGGTTAAATTCATTCCATTCGCCACGCATCGTCACCAGCATCAACAAAGGTGTACGTGTTTGAACAGGAAGCGACAGCATATTGATGCAATTTCCCACACCCGACGACTGCATTAATATCACGCTTCGCAATCCTCCTAGCCAAGCTCCGGTAGCAATAGCCACACCTTCTTCTTCGGTTGTCAAAACATTGGTTTTCACCTGCTTGTCTTCATTCAAAAGATTAATCAATGTCGTATGTCCAGCGTCCGGTACATATGACATGTGACCAACATCGGCAGCTTTTAAGGTATCATAAAGTGCTTCCGGCCAATCTTGGCTCAAATCGCGCATAGTCGTTGCTTTCATGTCTAAGGTCTCCATTAATTCAATGTAGCCTAATGTTTGCTAAACAACATTGACCCTTTTCTTTGATCAGGTATGCCGGTATTGTATAGTCATGAAATTTTCACAATTACGCACCATCATCCAGGTGGCCGAGCTTGGTAGCCTTTCCAAGGCTGCTGATCGATTGCATATCGCCCAACCTGCTCTGAGTAGACAGGTTCGTATGTTAGAGGCCGAATTAGGCGTCCAACTATTCCAACGGCATGGTCGTGGCATGGTCATCACAGAATCCGGACAGGATGTATTGCGTCATGCCTACCGGGTAATTGGTGAGGTTCAGGAGCTTCGTGTCTGCGTGGCTGATAGCGGTGCCTCTTTACGCGGGCATGTATCTATTGGCATGCCACCAACTGTTGCGGATATCTTGACCGTGCCGCTGGTGACAGCGTTTCAGGAACACCACCCTGAGGCTACATTGAGAATCGTCGGTGCCTATTCAGGTTATATTCTTGATTGGTTGCATCGCGGCGAGATTGACGTGGCTATCCTCTTTGAAAGCAAGAGCGCCAGATCATTGCGATCAACGCCATTACTTGAGGAATCATTAAATTTAATCGGTTCAGCGGATGCAGGACTATCACCCGATCAGCCGGTAGAATTTGATACCCTTCAATCCCGAAAATTGCTGCTACCAAGTGCTGGGCATAGCCTTCGAACCTTGCTGGATGAGTGCACAAGAGGCCTAGACATTACATTGAATGTTCAAGTCGAAACCGATAGCTATACTGTGCTGAAGGATCTTGTGCGTGCCAAGCAGGGCATGACAATACTGCCCCTGGCCCCAATTTATGATGAAATCTCCGCAGGCAGCCTGACTTACGCCCCCCTGCTCAATCCGATACCCAAGCGTCGATTGATGATGTCGTATCCTACCGACAGACCCACTGCGCGCCTCGCGCAGTTTGCAGGTGATGTTCTATTCGCCACAGTGACTGATCTGGTAAAGCGTCAAGTTTGGGCAGGCCGATTGATTTAATAGCGATCAAAGCGAAAACTGACGAATTCTCCTAATATACATTTTCGGCATAACTGATCTAAAAGACTTATAATTGCGGTATATTCTTGGCCAGCCTATTTAGAGGTGTTTCAGCAAGGAGTAGAACATGGCCGACGCCCCCGATACATATGATGACATACGCGATGCCGTGGCAAAGCTCTGCGAACAATTCCCCGGTGAATATTGGCGTAAATTGGATAGAGACATGGCCTATCCGACCGACTTCGTAAACGCTCTCACCGAAGCAGGATGGCTTGCAGCGCTAATTCCTGAAGAATTTGGCGGTGCAGGTTTGCCTCTGTCGGCAGGGGCGGCAATTCTTGAAGAAATCCAAAAATCAGGGGGTAATGCTGGGGCGTGTGTCACGCTCAGATGTATACGATGGGAACGTTGCTCAGGCACGGCTCAGAAGCACAGAAACAGCAGTATCTTCCAAAAATAGCAGATGGTTCGCTTCGTCTGCAAGCCTTTGGGGTAACGGAGCCAAGTTCGGGGACAGACACGGGAGCATTAAAAACTACTGCGAAGCTTGATGGGGAACATTACATAATCAACGGTCAAAAAATCTGGACCAGCCGCGCTGAGCATTCGGACCTGATGATCCTGCTGGCTCGGACCACGCCGTTAACCGAGGGCATGAAAAAGACCCAAGGCCTGTCGGTGTTTTTAGTTGATATGCGCGATGCCGTTGGTAACGGGCTTACCATCCGCCCGATACGCACGATGATGAACCATGCAACAACGGAAGTATTTTTTGATAACTTGCGTGTTCCCGCCGAAAACCTAATCGGCGAGGAAGGTAAGGGTTTCCGTTACATACTTTCGGGCATGAATTCCGAGCGCATCCTTATTGCAGCGGAATGTGTAGGAGATGCAAAGTGGCTGATCAAAAAATCTGTCGAATATGCCAACGAACGCACAGTATTCGACCGACCAATTGGTCAAAACCAAGGCGTTCAGTTTCCTATTGCCAAGGCATATGCCAACATGCGTGCCGCAGAGTTGATGGTGCGCGAAGCATTACGTCTCTATGAGGCCGGAGAAAATCCCGGAGCCGAAGCAAATATGGCCAAGATGCTGGCGGCTGATGCTTCTTTCGAAGCGGCAAATGCTTGTGTGCAAACCCATGGAGGTTTTGGATTTGCCGAAGAATATGACATTGAACGTAAATTCCGCGAAACACGTCTTTATCAAGTCGCTCCTATCTCCACCAATCTGATCTTATCCTATCTCTCCGAGCATATACTCGGCCTGCCCAGGTCCTATTAATGGATGCGTTAAAAGGACTCTTGGTTGTATCGATAGAACAAGCTGTCGCAGCACCAATGTGCACCGTGCGCTTGGCTGATGCTGGTGCACGCGTAATCAAGATCGAGCGACTTGAGGGCGAGACGGCGCGCAACTACGACAGCGCCGTAAAAGGTACATCCGCTTATTTCGCTTGGCTTATCCATACTCGGTGCCAATGGAAAAATACCTTTAGTTGATAACCTGCCGAATGTTGGCTTCAAGCCAACAACACCATTCATCATGGCCGGGCCGCGAATTGATCCTCCAGTGTCTGTTCCCAACGCAAGTGGGGCGAATTTAGCAGCCACGGCCGCGCCGCTTCCACTTGAGCTTGAACCAGGCGTAAAGTTCGGATTCCAGGGGTTGCGGGCGGGAGGCCAGGGTTCATCGAAATCCGGGCCACCCAACGCATACTCAAATAGCGCAGTCTTACCTAAATAGATGCCACCGCTGTCGATCAGCCGCTGTACACATTCGGCGGTTTTGTTTGCGGGGTGTTGCGGGCTTGCTCGTGATTGGCAAGTCGTAATTGAACCCTCAACATCAAAGATATCCTTGACGAGAAATGGAACACCGAAAAGTGGAGGTAAATTTTTAAGCTTTCGTTGTTTTTTGAGCGACTTGGCAGTTAATAGCGCCTTTTCAGCCGACACCTCCAACAAAGCATGAAAATCGCCGTTATATGTGTCAATTCTCGACAACAATGCTTCAACGTATTCAACGGGGCAAAGATCACCCTGTGCAAGAGCATTTCTAGCATCAAATAATGTGAGATTAGGAAGAGCACTCATTGTTCTCCTCCCGAACTCGTGTGATGAAGATCAGATATTAAAAGGCATTCATACAAGGTGTGCTTTAAACTTTGCATGCGTTTTAAAGCCGATAAACTATCAACCGGGAAGCTATTATACACTTCTTTCAGACCGAGGCGGTCATAAACTTCCTCGAGTTCAATTGTGTCCTTATTACTATTTTCACACATATTAGTATGACGAGGTTTCATCGCCTGACAAATTGTGTTTTTCATCGCCCTTAATCGGCGGGTTGAAAACACTGATCAGCGTCAGGTCGGTGTGGGCGCGCAGAAAGTGGGGATCATGCTTGTCCAATGCATAAAGAGTCCCAGGAGCGATCGGATGAACATTGCCATCCTCGTCTTCGATTTCACCCTCTCCCTCAATGCAATAACATGCCTCAAAGTGATTTTTATATTGGATGAAAATATCCGTTCCAGCGAGAATGAGCGTTTCCATAAACGCAAATCCCATTCCGTCAGACTCCAAAAGAAAACGTCGGCTTTGCCCATTTCCCCAATTCACATCGCGCTCTGTTCCGGCAATTTCTCGCAGTGTTCTTACTATCATATCTTCTCCCAAGCGGTTTGTTTTCAGATTCAATTGAACTGCAAAAACTGCAGCTCTGACAAACGATTTGATTTTTCTAAATTGTTTAGTTATTCTAAACTAATGACACAACAACCTAGTTTTACAGCGTTGAAGGCATTTGAAGCGCTTGTTCGTTGCGGTAGCATTCATAAAGCTGCGGCTGACCTTCACGTTTCTCCCGGTGCGATCAGTCAACAGATTCGTATCTTGGAAACAGATTTAAAGTTGAGATTGTTTGACCGGAACGCCCGATCTATGAAGCCATCGAGAGATGCGCAGGAGTTGGCCGAGGAGGTTTCTGGTGCCTTTGACAAGATCAGCCAGGCCCTTCAGAGATTGACGAACGCAACCAACAAAGTTCAGCTCAGAGTTGCCGCGTTACCTTCTGTTGCAAACAGAATTGTATTTCCACGGCTAAACGAGGTCCGAGATCTTTTACCAGCGACGCGTCTCAGTTTTAGTTACATCCACCGGCTGGAAGATATCAATCATTGGGATTCAGACGTTCTAATCTGCGCTGTTGATTCCAAATACACTGGGGATGGAGTTGCCCAGGAACTTTTTAGCGGCGAAGTGCGTCCATTTGCGTCAGTAGAATACCTTAAGCTCAACGGTCCTTTTGACACACCATCTGACGTATCAAAGGCAAAACTTCTACACGATTTCAGTACCAAGACTTGGCGATCATGGTTTGAATGTGCAGGTTTTGATTCCTCGAACGGTTTAGATGGCGACATTTTTGAGGATTTCGAACTTCTGATCCACGCTGCGCTTGCAAACCAGGGAATTGCCCTTTGCCCTCCCAAACTGATCTCAAATGAGTTAGACACTGAAAAATTGCAACCGGTTTTAAATTTCTCAGTTCTGGAAAATCGTAAATATATTGTGGTTCTTCCGAAACAGGCCACGAAAGAAGCAAACATTTTTGCAGATTGGCTGGTTCAGTCAACAAACAACGTCGTTTATGGTCAAATTGGCAACTTTCAATAGAGTTGATATTTCTTGATTGTTGCAAAAACCATGGATTCTGCGCAAAATTTCAGGGAAGTGAATCGTTGATAGTAAAAATTTACCCTGTTGTCCTTTTCACTTAAAAACACATCAGGTTTTTATCGTTCCTGCCGGTTCGTTGTTATAACTCAGGAAAATTACGGATATTTTAAGCTGTTCAAAAACTACTTTGGCCAAGGTCAAGAAAGAACTAAGAGCCAGTTTGAAAGCCTACTTGAAAATACCCGTTATTTAGAGATTAAAAAATGATCAAAGAAGGAGTAGATATTATGCGATTAATTTTACTGGTTATGCTTATTTTTGGGGCAGCGGGATTAACTCTGCTCAATGGATGCAAGGCAGAAACTGTAAAAACAAGCAATAATAGTGAAAATGGTGTGTTTATTAATGCATCAATAATCGGAAGCGCAGAATCTCCCGATCCAGTATTAGAAAGAGTGTTAGAGTTAGAAAAAAAAGGGCTTGTGTCAGATGTAAATGTAATTGGACCTGTCTCGGAATTGTGCCGCTCCTTTAACCGCGTATTATGCGCAAAAGGAGAACGATTATGGGAACGAAACACACGGCAGAATTTAGGCAGGAAGCGGTTCGGGTTGCGCTGACAAGCGGCCTGACGCGAAAGCAGGTAGCTGCAGATTTTGGTATTGGCTTTTCAACATTAAGCAAATGGATACAGCAAGAGCGAATAGCCCCAGAGAAGCCTTCAGTTCAATCTGATCTGGAGCGAGAGATTGTGGAACTTCGCAAAGAAAACCGCCTTCTGCGTGAGGAGAGGGAAGTGTTAAAAAAGGCAACACAATTCTTCGCAAACCAAAAGTCATGAGGTTTGGTAATCCCCCCATTTTTAACGGGGTCCGCTTGTAGAATTACGCGGCTAGTTTCAATTTCATAGCGGGGGTTATCCCGCCAATGGCCATATTGGGTC
>NVWB01000386.1 GCA_002733575.1 Blastopirellula sp.
GGACTTCAAAGTTAGAGAAGCACGCGTCGAGTCTGGAACAGCATATTAAAAAGATATTCGATCTCTATTTTGAACTAGCAGTGGATGGATTATTCTAGTTTGAAGGTGGATGGAAATTAAAATTCCATCCACCCTACTTCACTCTGTGTTTGACAAAACGATGCTACTTCACTTCCTCAAGTCGATGTTCAACATAGCTACCAAGAGACTCGATAATCAGTGTATGATTCCCATCTTTTAGCAGGTCTGCAAATCGTTGAAGTTGGTCCTTCAAAATGCCTGCTTCTTCTGACTTGCCTTTACTTTGCAGTTCTTTCAGTTCATTAATCTGCTTGGTAACGGCCCCTTTGATTAATCGTACGGACGGACCCAATTCTTCATGAAAACGAGATTGTTCACTTTCTGAAAGTGCCATAAAACCCTTTTCGCTGATATTGGTCGTCAGAAGTGAGGATTCACGAAAACATTTTTCTATGTCTTCTGCCGCCAGCGAATCAATCGCTTGGTCATTTTTACCCGCTGCCATTAAATCCATCGCTAGATTAAATTCAGTCGTTTTACCAGTACTCGCCGGAGTATTATTGCCGCAGCCCACAGGCAGTAGGGCCAAAGACAAAACAGGAAGTAAGATCAGCAATTTGCAACATCGTAAGGTATGAAACATGATAAATGTGGTCCTTCGTGAATGTTTGAGAGGAAATAATCTGGTAGGGTGGCTGCCGAAAGGCCAGCCGCCTGTTTCTGCGGGTTCATCTATCAATCGAAATTATTCTTACCACACGCGGCTTATTTTTCGCCAGTAGCCTCGTTAAGTTTATACCCGATCCCTTTACCAAGGCCCTCAAAAATTAATAAATGTTCCCCATCCTTAAGCAAGTCGATCAATCGTTGAATGTTGGCCTTTATAATGTCTGCTTCTTTTGACAATCCCTTACTTTGCAGTTCCTTCATTTCCTCAATCTGCTTGTAAGCGGCCCCTCTTAGTAATCCAACCGACGGGAGCATTTCTTTCTGCAAACGACCGCGTTCATTACTTGAAAGCGCCATAAAGTCCTTCTCGCTTATTTGGGTCATTTGAAGTGAGGATTCACGAAAACTTTTTTCGATGTCTCCTGCCGCGAGCAAATCAATGGCTTGGTCATTTTTACCTGCTGTCATTAATTCTATCGCTGAATCAATTTTGTTTGGCTCAGCTTGCGAAACGACTGGGCCATTATCTGTCTCAGTTTCAACCTCAGAATTACTACCATTAACACTCGCCTCTTCCTTGCCGCAACCCACTGGCAGTAGGGCCAAAGAAAGAACAGGCAGTAAGGTCAGAATTCTGCAACATCGTAAGGCATTAAACATGATAAATGTGGTCCTTTGTGAATGTTTGTCGGTGATTGGCTTCGCAGTTCGGATGGATTGTCTGTGCCCTCCCTGTATAACTATCTTCGCACTGAATTGCAAGATATTGGCTCTTTTTTAGGATATTCTTCTTAACTCAACCATTGAAGAACTCAATCACTGGTTCATCTTCCGCAACGAGATGATCAATCAGGTGATAAACATCTTTGATCCAAGGGTGCTGGATTGCTTTTTCTCGGTCTAAGATCGTGCCTAAGAACTCCACATCACTCCAAGGGGACTCTTCTTTATCGGTGACAGTGATGGCCCAGTTGTTGTTATTGTCCCAGATCTTAACGGCAAAAGCTGTGCGATTCTCTGGCTCACCCCCTTCGCCCCACTCGCCGAGCCCCAGCAGTGCGTAGGCCACCTTCTCTTCATGTCCTGCGGTAAACAAAACGTAGTAAACCGCATACGCATCGCCATCTTGATAAACGAAACGCGTTAATCGGGTTGCCGTATTTCCACAACACTCACAGCTCTCGTGTTCTGGTTCTTCAAATTCAATTTCGATCATGATTGGCCTTTGGTCCGATGCTACTCAGCGATGAACGGATCGGGAGCGAAGGGAATTACTTCAATGTCGTCTATCTCACTCGTTGGTTCATTTTCTTCGGAAGTAACGGGTCCATGACTGAGATTGGTTTCAAATGGAGGAATATCACCTGGGCCGCCAAGTTCTTCCCAGGGTTCAGGATCTTCGGCCAAACCACATTTCCATAAAACATACTGTGTCTTGTATTGCACCGTCTGCCCTGGAGTCAAATAGAACATTGCACCTAATGCCAGCAGCAATCCCAACACAAGGGCAAGGGCAGCGACCACAACCCCACCGCGCCAGGTAGTTGCTTGATTGGTGTTGGTTTCTGGCATGGGTTCGTTCTGGTTAAGAATTACAATGAACTGGAAAATTATCCATCACATAGAATGATCGATTGTAACATGCGGGTGAAGTGATAATCAATTCCGATAGAAAACGGATTGAAGGTGTATGAAAGTCAAGATTGCATCTACCCGGTGATCGATATGAGTCTTTATTTCAAGCATCAGCGTTGAACCTGAAATATCAGGCTGCAAAGAATTTCCATTCATGTTAGAATAAAACAATCTATTTTCCTTTCCTCAGTTTTAGCCTACCTAGATAAATGATACAAAATCGAGTTCTCTCTGTAGCGACCGCAATTGGTTTACTTTTCTGCACCTCATCTTCTTCTTACGCCGAACAAGAATCCAAGATTGATTTTGCCCATGATGTGATTCCGATTTTGCGAAAGCATTGCGTCGAATGTCATTCTGCTGGAACCTACAAAGGCGGGTTTTCGATTGATACCCGGGCGAAGTTGGTGGAATCCGATTCCATTGAAATCGGCAAACCGGCACATAGCGATTTGATCGACCGCTTGAACTCCGCTGAAGAAGATTACAAGATGCCGCCTAAAGGAGACCGACTTTCCTTAAAGGAAATCGGCACACTTCGGCTATGGATCAAACAAGGGGCCGCTTGGGAACCTGGTTTCACGTTCAAGACCAAAAAGTTTCAGCCGCAACTGGCACTGAAAAAAGTGGAACTTCCGCCGGCGACAAAAACGAACCAGCACCCGATTGATCGCCTGCTTGGCAGTTACTATCAACAACAGAAAGTGGAACCAACCAGTTCAATTTCCGATGCCGGATTTATGCGAAGGGCCTCGCTTGATTTAGTAGGGCTTCTGCCAGAACCCAAGCAGTTGGAAGAATTCACCAACAGTTCCAACAACAAAAAAGATGAAGAACTGATCGATGCTCTTTTAAACAGTAATCAAGATTACGCCGAACATTGGATCACCTTTTGGAACGACCTGCTGCGAAACGATTATGTCGGCACAGGGTTCATCGATGGGGGCCGCAAGCAAATTAGCGGCTGGTTATACCAATCGTTGATCGACAACAAACCGTACGATCAGTTCGTGCAACAACTGATTGCCCCCACGCCAGAGTCCGAAGGTTTCATCCATGGAATTAAATGGCGTGGCCGGGTGAATGCCAGCCAAGTGACCGAGATTCAGTTCGCCCAAAACGTGGGTCAAGTATTCTTGGGCATCAACCTAAAATGTGCCTCGTGCCACGACAGTTTCATCGACGACTGGAAGCTGGAACAATGCTACAACTTGGCGGCCATCGTAAGTGAACGCGAACTAGAAATTCACCACTGCGACAAACCGACTGGCGATATTGCCAAGCCTGGTTTTCTTTATCCCGAAATCGGTGATGTTGATCCCAAAGCCGATAAGCCAACACGCTTGAAACAAACTGCGGAACTGTTGACCCACGAAAAGAACGGGCGATTCTCTCGCACGATTGTCAATCGATTATGGCAACGACTGATGGGCCGCGGACTGGTTGAACCGGTCGACATCATGAGCAACGAACCATGGAGTGAAGATTTATTAGACTACTTGGCCCAATATCTGGTTGATCACAAGTATGACACCAAAGCGTTGATTCGCCATATTTGTACTTCCAAGGCCTATCGTCAACAAAGCATGTTGCAAGAATCGAACATGAATAATGAAGCATTTGTATTCCGCGGACCTGTCACCAAACGGATGACTGCCGAGCAGTTTGTTGATGCGGTATGGCATTTGACTGGAACCACTCCCAAGGCAATCAAAGCACCTGTCAAACGAGACGAAACGCAGCCAGTTCGTGCTTCGCTTGTCATTTCCGACTTGCTCATGCGATCACTGGGACGGCCCAATCGAGAGCAAGTGGTCACCACACGTCCTTCCGACTTAACCACACTACAAGCATTGGATTTAAGCAACGGACAGATATTTGCCGACCTGCTTTCCAAAGGGGCAACTCGGGCCATCAAGCAACAAACGGATGCCAGTGCTGCCACGATGATTAATGAACTCTATCAAGCGGCCCTGAGTCGCAGCCCTAGCGAAGATGAACTCGCGGCGGCCACAACACTGCTTGGCCCTAAGTTGGAAGCCGATAGTGTATCGGACTTATACTGGGCCATTTTGATGCTGCCTGAGTTTCAATTGATTCGATAATTCACCTTACAAATCACAAATAGAACTGTTTCAAATAAACAGGATTTCAATAATACCATGCAAACAGATATTAAAGAACAAATCGCACGGCGTGATTTCATCAAACAAATCTCCGCAGCTTCTGTCGCTACCTTGGCGATGGGCACACCCAAGTTGTTAACCGCCCAAGAGCAATTGTCAATAATTGCACCCAAGGCCGACTGCTGTATTTTGTTATGGATGGCCGGAGGCATGGCCGGACCAGATACGTTTGACCCGAAGCGTTTTGTGCCGTTTGAAATTGGAACCGATGTGAATAGCATCGAGTCCACCTTCCCGGCAATCGACACCGCAGTCGATGGAATAAAATTCACCGAAGGGCTAGAAAACATCGCCCAGGTGATGGATCGTGGAACCATTATTCGTTCGGCAGTACAGCCTGACTTAGGCAACATTTTACATTCACGCCATCAATATCATTGGCACACCGGTTATGTGCCGCCGCAAACGGTGGCCGCCCCGCATATTGGCGCTTGGATGGCCAAAGTTCTCGGTCAGCGCAACCCGGCCATTCCTGCTTTTATTGATGTCGGTCAACGACTGGAAGGCGTCGGCGAAAAAGAAGAACTCAAAGCGTTTCACACCGGAGGATTTTTTGGATCCGAATTCGGTCCTTTCTTACTTCCCTACCCCGAGCAAGCCATTGATGCAGTACGCCCGCCGAAGGGGATGACGCCTGAACGATTTGAACGACGCTACAAATACTACCAAGAAATGGTCAAACGCAGTCCCGTTGGCCAACAAGCCAGCGGCTACCATCAAGAGTCGATGGTTCGTTCGATGGAAAATGCGTATCGATTATTGGCTTCGCCTGAACGTAAAGCGTTTGATATTTCGCTGGAGCCGAAAGAGAGCTACGACAAATACAACACCGGCAGATTCGGGCAAGGTTGCTTGCTGGCTCGACGTTTGGCCGAAGCTGGTGCGCGTTTCATTGAAGTCACGACCGAGTACATTCCGTTTGTCCACTGAGACACACACGAGAGTGGGCACACCACGGTGAAACGTGTGAAGCAAGAAATTGATCGCCCAATTGCTCAATTGATTTTAGACTTGGAAGAACGCGGCATCTTAGATCGCACATTGGTGGTACTGGCCAGTGAATTCAGCCGCGACATGATCATCGAAGGCATCCCCGGCAGTACGGCCAGAGATCAATCGCGTGCGAAAACCGATGTGCTGAAAGAGATGAAACACTACGGGCTACATCGTCACTTCACCGGCGGAAGCAGTGTGCTGATGTTTGGTGGCGGCGTCAAAAAAGGATATCAATATGGCGAAACGGCCAATGAACGCCCCTTCGTTGCGACGAAAAACCCGGTCAGCATTACCGACATGCACGCCACGATTTTCCACGCCATGGGGATTGCACCTGACTTGAAGTTCGACATCGAAAAACGACCCTTCTATGCAACTGAAGATGGTCTAGGAAAACCAGTGCTCGATATATTTGCTTAATGAATACATCAGCAGGGTGGCTGCCCTACAAATTTCAGGCATCTCTGTTTTAAAACTCTCAAGAATTGATGACCCAAAAACCACGAATTGCGATTACTACTGGCGACCCGGCTGGTATTGGCCCTGAAGTTTGTTTGCAGTTGCTCAATCAACCGAGTTTGCTTGAACTTTGCACGCCTATTTTCTTGGGTGATGCCGCGCTGCTTAAGCGGGTTTCTGCTGAATGCCAGTTGCCGTTTTGCGAGAACATTCTGCCGGTGGATGCCTGGGAAGATTCGTTTCACCAGATCAACGAGCCAGCGATCTTAGATTTTGGGTTACTCGAAGCGGATAAAGTAGTCGCCGGGCAAGTTGCAGCAGAGTGTGGTCTGGCCTCGTATCGCTATATTGAAAAAGCGATTGAACTGGCAAACTGTGGTCAAGTAGCGGCAGTAACGACCGGGCCGATTAACAAAGAATCGTTACAAGCAGCCGGAATTAAATACCCTGGGCATACCGAGATCTTTGCCGACCAGACCAACACGCCCAACTATTGCATGATGCAAACCTGTGATCAGTTGAGCTGTACGTTTGTGACCACGCATGTTGGTTATGCGGAAGTGCAAGACTTAATCTCGACGCAGCGGATTTTAGAAGTGCTACGGCTTAGTCATCAGGCCATGTTACGTATTCGTGGCGAAGAACCGACACTGATTGTTTGCGGCTTGAACCCTCACGCCGGCGAGAACGGCCTGTTTGGTAATCGGGAAGAAGAGAATTTCATCATTCCCGCTATTGAGCAAGCCCGCGCCGAAGGAATGACTATCGTTGGACCACTGCCGCCTGACACCGCGTTTTTGCCTGCACGACGCACCAAGAATCATTGCACGGTTTGCATGTATCACGACCAAGGCCATATACCGCTCAAGGCCCTCGCTTTTGATCTGGCCGTGAATGTGACACTAGGACTTCCGATCATACGAACTTCGGTTGACCACGGAACCGCTTACGACATTGCCCGCACCGGAGGGGCCTCGCCGTCGAGCTTGATCGAAGCGGTAAAACTAGCGGTTAGGCTATCTTGCGAATCGTAAATTCTTGGGTAGCACCGCCGACGATTCCGGAGTTGGCCAGGCTTCGGGAACAAACGTATTCGGAACGTCGTCGGTGTGGCCGTAGGCCATCAG
>NVWB01000387.1 GCA_002733575.1 Blastopirellula sp.
GTGCCCAGTGCCATGATCACCCAATTATTGCGGATTACTACCAGGAAGACTATTACGGTATCTCCGCGTTTTTGAACCGTAGCTTTTTGTTTACGAACAAAAAAAAGAAAACGACTACTTTAGGCGAAAAAACAATCGGCCAAGTCAGTTTCTCTGACGTGTTCGGAGCCGGCGATCCAGACATGTCGTACCCTCGCCTGCCAGGTGCAACGGAAACATACGACCCGATCTTAGCCACCCAAGTCGCTTATGTAGTTGCACCGAATGCAGAACAAGGTGGAAAACCAAAGCACAGCCGACGCAAACTATTGGCCATCCAAGCAACCGACGGTACCAATCAGGCGTTCAACCAAAACTTGGCCAACCGACTTTGGGCCATGATGCTAGGCCGTGGTTTAGTAGAACCATTGGACATGCACCACCCCGACAACCCGGCAACTCACCCTGAATTGCTAAATGAATTAGCCGAACATCTAGTAAAGATGGATTTCAATACGCTTGGATTCCTCAAAGAGATAGCACTTAGCAAAACGTACCAAGTGAAAATCGACCACGAGTTGCAATTTGTTGATCAACTCAAAAATCTCGGAACCAAGGTTGAAACACTTGAAAAGGAAATCGCTCAACAAGATGTACAATTAACCGAGCAGAACTCATTACTGTCGACTGTAGAAGATCAATATGAACCACTGCATCAACAACTTGCCACACTGGATGCAGCCACCAGTAAAACATTAACGGCTTCTGACAAAGCAACTCAAGCCGATCAAAAGAAGCAGGCAGAATTAACCGCCGCCACCGCCGACTTGAAGAAAAAACAAACTCTCAAAGATTCACTCACCAAAATTAATAGCAACATCAACTCTGCGGTGAAACTACTTTCACTCAGCGAAGCGTTAAAAGAACCGACTGCGTTATTGACCACAAAAATCACAAAACTACAAACCGAGTTTGCAGCGGCCAGTAAAGTTGTGACACAAAAGCAAGCCGAAGCGACCAAGACGCAAGCAGCAGCGAAGACTTCGCTAACCGCTTTTGATCAATCGGTTAAAACAAGAGATGCGTTGATTGTGAAGATCAAAGATCACGCAAAAACTCGTGCGACACTGCGAGAATCGGCAGAAAAAACAACAATGCAGATTGAAGCATCCAAAAAACGCCTTACTGAAACCAAATCATTACTAGAGCTACAAGTTGTTAGGAAACAACTAAATGAGGCCGAAGTTGCTTATGCGGCTGGCACCAAACAGTCGCCCCAATGGACCAGCACGCTAAAGCAGCTTCAACAAACAACTGTGCAACTCAAGCAACAGTTACAAGCTTCTCAAAAAGATTTGAAGCAAAAATCGGATGAATTGGCCAAACTGGAAAAACCACTGAGCCAAATGCCACAAGCTGTTACTGCGTTGAACGCTGCGTTACCTGATTTGCAAGCTTTGATTAAAGCAGACCCTAAAGACACAACGCTTGCCAAAGTTCTGTCTGGCATCCAATCGCAGATCAAAACCACACAAGCTGAACTCGTAAAGCTCAACCAACAGAAAGCTACGATAGTCAAAGCAAAAGGCGAGATTGAGATTAAAGCAAAAAATCTTGATACTCAGTTAGCAAACACCGCACAACAAACCAGCGAAATCGAGACCAAAATTAGTCAATGGAAGAATTTAAAACCGTTGATTGAACAGTTGTCTCTCAATCAGTTTTCGCTAGAAGAGGAGCTCTCGGAAAAACTCTCGAATCGATTCCTGCTAGGAAGACTTCGCCCATTAACCCCTGGCCAATTTGCTTGGAGCACTTTACTCGCTACAGGCCGTATTAATGCCCAACGTGATGCCTCTGAAGCAGAACTGGTGAAAGCGGCGAAAAAAGACAAACCGGCGGATACCAAAGTTGAACTCTCTGCCCAGCAAATCGAAGAACATGCCATCAACAAACTGGCGGCCGAAGCGGAAGCCATTGTAAAGCTGTATGCTTCTGGAAGTGGCCAACCTCAAGATGTTTACTTCGCCACCGTAGATCAAGCGTTGTTCATTGCCAATAGCGGAACCATCGGTTCTCGCCTGACTGCGACCGGAAAAAACACGACAGCCCTGCTGGTAGCAATCGAGGATGACAAGCTTCTAATCGACAAACTTTACTTGAATATTTTATCTCGTTACCCAGATGATGCCGAGAAGAAATATGTAGCAGAGTACCTGACAACAAACAAAGCAGAACGTAAAACGGCGATCGACGAATTAGTTTGGGGATTATTAAGTTCGGTGGAATTCCGATTTAATCGATAAACTTGATGACCACCAGTATTTATCAAGGGAGTGCTTTTCAATGCGTAAAAATTATCACTGTGGTTCAGCCGAACATGCTCAAAACCGTCGCGGTTTCTTGAGTACACTCTCCCTTGGTGCCGCTTCTTCCATCGTTGGTGGGTTGGGCGTATTTGCTCAACCGAGTGCTGCGGCGGAGTTGAAATCCCAACAACGACGAGTCTTGGTGATCGACATGCGTGGCGGCGTGAGTCAGCTTGAAACCTGGGATCCGAAGCCTGGCACAGAGAATGGTGGACCATTTCGCGCAATTCCCACAGCAGTTCCTGGCACACACATCAGCGAACTTTTGCCACACACCGCAAAGATCATGGATAAATTGGCGATTGTCCGGGGCATCAATACCAAAGAAAACGATCACGGCAAAGGTCGCTATGCCATGCTAACTGGTCGTCGGCAAAGCGAACCGGGTGATTATCCCTACTTGGGTGCGGTGGCCGCTAAAGCCTTGTCAAAAGAATCGAGTCCACTGCCAGGGCACATCGTAATTACGCCCAAAGGAAAGGGCCGTCGCAGCAGTGACGCGGCTTATCTAGGGCCTAAATATAACAGCATGCAACTCGATGGCGGCAACCCACCTGAGAATTCGGTGTTACCCAGCAGTATTTCAGCAGCCGATGAAAAAGTCCGGCATGACATTCGTCGATTTGCTAACGAA
This sequence comes from Blastopirellula sp., assembly GCA_002733575.1. Classification (GTDB taxonomy): domain Bacteria; phylum Planctomycetota; class Planctomycetia; order Pirellulales; family Pirellulaceae. The sequence goes on from NVWB01000387.1 coordinate 2,983, forward strand.
CGTTTTGCGTTAAGACGCCGCTCCGCAGAAACCAACGCGTACACACACAGCTACGAACAAGCATTGCAACTGATGGAGCGTAGAGATGTGTTCGACATCAGTAATGAGTCGAAAGCCGATCAAGACAAATATGGTTCGCACGACTTTGGTCGCCACTGCTTATTAGCACGTCGACTCTTAGAAAACGATATCAGCTTTGTTCAAGTGACCCATACCAACTACGATAGCCATTACCTTAATTTTGATTTTCATATCGAACAAATGGCCGAGTTCGACAAGCCATTCTCTTTATTGGTGAATGACTTGAAAGATCGAGGCATGCTGGAATCGACATTGATCGTAGTGCTTTCAGAGTTTGGGCGAACTCCCAAAATCAATGCCCGATTGGGTCGTGATCATTGGGGAACTGCTTGGAGCATTGCACTAGGTGGCTGCGGCATTCAAAACGGGGCGGTCATCGGTAAAACCAACGAAAATGGAACCGCAGTCACTGACCGTGAAGTCGACCATGCCCATTTATTCCACACTTACCTACAAGCGGTAGGCGTCGATAGCACAGGCACTTTTGATATCGCAGGCCGTGAATTACCGATTGCCAATCCGGCCTCGGAACCTATCAAAGAATTACTTTTATAATCCACCCACTAAAATAATCATGCTTGATCCAAAAGATATTCATCTAACCGGTGAACGGACATATACAAGGCCGCTGTTCGGGGTTCGCTTTGATCCACTCGGGCGGTTTGTAGTCACCGGTTCGCAAGGTAATTCGGTACAACGCTGGAACTTAGCAGATGAGAAACTAGTCGAACTGCAAGCACATGATAGCTGGGTCCGAGCCATCTCACACACGCATGATGGCAGCACTTTCTTCACCGGTGGATACGATGGACGCATTGCCAAATGGAACAGCGAATCAATAGAAGCAAAACCGGTTCAATTAATTCAGGCCCACGATGGGTGGCTTCGTTCGCTCGATGTCAGCCCCGATGGTAGCCTGATAGTCAGCGGCGGCAATGATAATCTGGTCAAAATCTGGAAGGCCGAAGACCTGAGTTTAATCAAGACAATTGAAGGCCACCCTCGGCATGTGTATCGTGTTCGATTTCATCCCGATGGCAAACGCGTTGTTTCAGTCGGACTGATGGGCGAGATTTTCTCGTGGGAAGTCGAGTCAGGCAAACAGCTTCAAAAATATGATGGTTCAACCCTGCATAAATTTGACAACACGTTCAAAGCCGATATTGGCGGTTCACGATCACTTGATTTTTCAGCCGATGGAAATCATTTTGCTTGTGGCGGTTTCACCAATGTCTCGAATGCTTTCGCAGGGGTCGGTGATGCGTTGGCATTAATTTTTGATGTTGACAAAGAGAAACCCCACCAAAAATTACAACCCAAAGCAAAATTCAAAGGCGAAGGCTGGGGACTCAGATATCACCCCGACGGATTTATCATCGTCTGCTTCTCTGGCGGAGGTGGCGGCAAGCTCTGTTTCTTTAAAGGCGATACGGAAAATGAATTCTTTGAATTCAAACTACCAACGCAATGCTTTGATCTCGACTTAAGCCACGATGGCAAGCAACTAGCAATCGCCGGCAGCGATAAAAAGCTTCGGTTTTATAGTCTTGAGAAGAAGTAATCGATTCTAAAATCAGTCTTTCTTCACTTCATCTTTGCGTGACTGCTGGAACAACCAATCCCAGAGTTCATCCTTTGCATAGGTTTGTGTCCAGCTTGAATGATTAACACCAGGATACTCCGTATATTTAGGTTTACCGCCCGCTTCTTTCATGGCGGCCACCATATCGCGAGAGCCACGTACAGGAACAACGGAATCCTTCTCGCCATGAAATGCCCAGAGAGGAACGTCTTTTATTTTCTCGGCATCTTTTGCATCCCAAAATCCGCATACAGGCACAGCGGCTGCAAATTTATGTGGATTTTTCACGATAGTGCCCCATGTGCCTGCCCCGCCCATCGATTGACCGGTGATATAGATTCGATTGCTATCAATCGGTAACGTCTCTTCAAGCTTTGCGATTGCTTCAAGTAACTCAGGCATGACACTGCGAAGACCCTCGCTGGAACGAAAACCACCTAGCACCCATTTTGCATTTCCACTGCATGCAGGCGCCATCACATAACAAGGATTCTTGGCTTGAATCTTCTGACTTGCGGCCACATTGGCAGCGGTTGTGTTACCTCCTTTGCCATGCAGACATAGAACTAGCGGAATCTTTCCCTCAACTTCTTTGGGTGAAAACAGACTGTACGATATCGATTCTCCATTCGTTCCCTTGAACGTCTTAGTCTCAAACGTATTGTTTGCACCGCCAGGTCGTTTTCGGCCTTGATTGCCTTCAGTTCTCGGTTTGGCTAATTCCTCCTTCGTCAGCACTCCATCTGCATTGGTATCCAATGCACTCAAACGCTTCCAGAGGGCCTTGCCTGCTTCCTGCTCTGATAGATTACCGTCTTGGTTCTTGTCTAATTGCTTCAGTCGTTGAGCATTTCTTCCCTGAGCAAATCCATGGTTTGTTAATGAGAAACTGAGTACAACAGCAAAACAACAAATGAGATATCGCATGATGGGATTTCAATCGATTAAAAGGATAGTCCGGAAGAAACGTAAGAGTAATAATTTATAGCATGTCGAAAATAGATTCTCAAATCAATTACTTCATATTGTCAGAGAATTTTCTCAACAGCGGCGCCAAATCTTTTTGGTCTTTGGCTGAAACGGCATTGCCGCCAGGGATGAATTCTCCAAAGGGGCGGTTATCAAATTTGGTGAGTTCCTGTTTGAGAATTCGCTTCATTTCACGAACCCGTTTTTTATTCTCGGTATCTGCGGCCACATTCACTAGCTCTTCCGGTGCATTTTTCAAGTCGTAAAGTTGATCTGAATGAAACGCATGGGGATATTCTCTTGCCCGTGAAACGCCACCGCTGAGGCCCATGAGTTGTTTGACAGATCGATGTTGGGCTCGAATCGCTTCGGCCTGTTCTACTGTGTAGCGTAGGGCAATATAGTTCCAATCTTTCGTTTTGATCGAGCGAGCCGGGCCCATTTCAGTATAAACATAATCACGTATCGGCTTATTGGGATTTTTAAACAACCCAGTCATACTGACTCCATCCAGTCGATAGTCACTCGGCGGAGTGACATTTGCGACATCAAACCAAGTCGGCACAAAATCGGTACTTTGAACTAATTCATTACACTGCACACCGGGCTGAACTTTTGCTGGCCATCGAAGTAGACAGGGCACTTCGGCTCCACGGTTTTTTAGTAATGAACCTTTATGTATCGATCCATGATCCGACACAAAAAGTACAATGGTATTCTCTGCGATTCCATGTTGATCTAGTCGATCTAGCAGCATCCCTAAACTGTCGTCCATCCATAGGTAACCGGCTTCATTTTCGGTGAGACCTGCTTTGGTGATTCGCCGCATCACACTTTCACGATCCATGATGCCAAGAGGTTTCTTTAGCATCCCTTCGTCGGTTACCAACGGTTTACTCAGAGACCGAAACCATTCTCCATTGGGGCCATGCAATAATGTGGTGGAGTAATGCAAGTAGAACGGGCCATCTTTATGTTCATCGATAAATTTCAATCCAGCGTCGATAGTCCATTCAGGGTTATGTCCTTTGAAAGGGGCTTTCATGTTTTCCCAATAGATATTTTTCACCCAGGTAAAACCTCGTTTTTGAATTAATTCGCAGGCACGTTGTTGATTGTGAATCTTTCTCTGATTGATCTCGGGGCTGAATTCACTATTTTTCTCGATATACTGCCAATCGTAGTCTGCGGCATTGTCTTCTTTTATATGGGGGCCTACATGGTACTTGCCAACAAAGCCAGTGGCGTATCCGTTGTCTTTCAAAACTTGTGCAACGTTCATGTTGTCTGGTTCCAGCTCGACATTAAAGGCAGGCAAACCTTGTTGCCCAAGTGGACAGTCGTTCAAGTAAAATTTTGACGTCGATGCACCAGCATAGCGACCGGTCAAGCATGTATAACGCGAAGGCGTACAAACCGTGCTGGTCACATACGCATTATGGAACGTCATTCCTTCCCGGGCCAAACGATCAAG
>NVWB01000388.1 GCA_002733575.1 Blastopirellula sp.
GCAGCCTGAGCCTGAGCTAATGGCGCCGCGTGCGCCGTCAGGCAGAATGCTGGAAATGGTCGGATCCTGCCAGGTATGGCCGCCATCTCTACTCCAGGCTTCCCAGCGCAACCACTTCGGGTAGCTGATCCCTTTCGGATCCCAGTGGCGGCGTGACTGGTAGTAGATGCGTCCGTCGGATAACTCGATGACCGCACCTTCGCCCGTGCCTAGGACTGGGAAGGGCTCGCTTGCCTGCCAGCTTTTGCCGCCATCATCGCTGTAGATCGCCGTGTTGAACATGATCGGATGATTCTTCTTGATATCGCCACCAGGACCGTAGTATCGCGCCGGACGCAACAGTCGTCCCTTGTGCTTGCCGCGCGCGATCTGGATACCGTGTTCGGCCATGTGCAGCGAGGGGACAATGCCCTTTGAATCCGGCTTGATGTTCAAGACCATCTTCTCCCAGGTCTTGCCATCGTCACGGCTGCGGTGCATGGACTGTTCGCTTGGCGGGTGTGGCCAGGTCATCTGTTCAACGAAGACCATAATGTCGCCCGTCGATTCATCGACAACCGCGCCACCGGCATTCCATCCCACAGCTTCGATGGTGATCGGTTCGCCCCATGTCTTGCCACCATCTTCACTACGGCGAATCTGAACGCCTTTATCCCACCACTCCTTCTTTTTGCCGTCGTAGCCGCCGTGTACGATAATCACAGTGCCCTTCGTCGTCACCACAACATTAGGTAGCCGACCCGCCTCAAAGACTTCCTGAATCTCAAATCGAGGCGTTCCAGTAAAGAGATCCAGTTCAGTGAGCTGCGCTCTACTGGCACTACTCAACATTAACAAGCCAGCCAATACCAGCATGCTCACATTTCTAATAGAGTGTCTTTTCGTAATCATAAGTATCCATTCGATCTTGTTATTATAAAAAAAGGGGTTAAGGGCAGTTTAGGACTATGTATTTCATATAACTTTGCAATCAGCTGTTCAGCTGAATTAATTTTGTTAATACTTTTCGTAGCGCCTAAACGACTAGTGACCCCTTTTATTCTCTCTGGCCTCATCTACCCTTGACCTATAACCCCGTCCGCTTTGCCCAGTCTTGCCAGGCTTGTGCCATCGCGGCAACGCGCTCCGGATGTTGTGTCGCCAGGTTTCTCGTTTCGGTACGGTCGGCGTCCAGGTCATAGAGTTCCCAGATCTTCAGGTCGGTCGGCTTGCCGCGCCCCAGTGAAACGATCTTCCACTTTCCATGCCGCGCCGCCTTATTGCCCATGTGCTCCCAGAACAACCAGTCATGTCCCGCTCGAGTCTTCCCGCTGAGAATCGGCAAAAGGCTCTTGCCTTCGAGCGGGTGTATCACCTCGCCCTTTTGGGCCTTCGGATAACTGATACCGGCCAGCTCACAAAAAGTAGCCTGCAGGTCGATGACATGGCCAGCCTGGCGGGTGATCATCCCCGGCTTGATAGCGGTCGGCCACTTGACGATCAATGGCGTGCAGATGCCGCCCTCATGCGTCTTCTGCTTGAACTTGCGAAAGGGGGTGTCACTCGCGTTGGCCCAAGCCACATCATAGGTCCGATAGGAGTCGATGGGCCCAGGCGGAACTTTAGGCGTCTGGTTGTTGATCTCCGCGCAGGCCCCGTTGTCTGAGAGGAAGAGAACGATGGTGTTGTCCTCCTCGCCCAGTTCCTTGATCTTCTTCAATAGCCGTCCGATGTTCTGGTCCATCCGGTCGATCATCGCCGCGTAAACCGCCATCGCCAAATCCCACTCTTCCTTCTTCTCCACATCCGCCCAAGCCGGAGCGTCAGGATCGCGCGGGGATAGACGCCAAGTGTCCGCTGCAATGCCGAGTTTCTGTAACCGTTGCCATCGCTGCTGGCGCAAGACGTCCCAACCTATCATGTAGCGACCGCGGTACTTGGCAATCTCTTCTTCCGGCGCCTGTAGTGGGTGATGGGGAGCGGTGTGTGAAACAAATAGGAAGTAGGGGCGGTCTTCGCCTGCATACTCGTCCAAATACGCCAAGGCCTGGTCTGTAAAGGCGTCGGTCGCGTACCACTTCGGGTCCGTCGGCGTATAGGGCTTGTACTGCTTGCCGTCGATCTCCCACGTCCGCACCTGACCAAGGTCCTTCGCGGGTATGGCTTCACCAGGACGTCGCTTGCCAGGGTTAAAGAAGTTACAAGAGCCACTGGTCAATCCATAGAAGCGATCGAAGCCCTGCGTGCTCGGGCTCCCCGGGTGCCCATGCCACTTTCCAGTCATAAGCGTACGATAACCGGCAGCACGCAAGTTCTCCGCCAGGGAGACAGAGCTCTTGATGTTAACCTGCTGGGGATAGATCCCGGTCATCAAGGACTTGCGGGTGGGGACGCAGCGGGCGCAATTGTAGAACTGGGTGAACAGCATCCCGTCCTTAGCCAGGGAATCAATGTATGGCGTCTTGATCTCGCCGCCATAACAACCCACATCACTGAAGCCCATGTCATCTGCCATAATCAACACAATGTTCGGCCTCTGCTCCCTGCCAAATGAATCTGCGGCGAAGAGGAGTGTAGCCAAGGCGGCCAATGTCAGCGTCATGACTTTTGTGAATTCTCTTCTGTTCATTCGTTCATACTTCTCCGTATTAAAGAATAAGACAGGCATCATTTTAAACCTTCCCGCTCATTCCAATTCAGCCCTACTTAACTAGTTCAATCCGGCTCCAATAAGCGGCTTCGAAGGACCAGCCACTGGCTCGGTTTTCCAGTTCGATCTTGATCGTTTCTCCCGCGTGCTTCGTTAGATCAAATTGAAACTCTTGCCATGATGAGTCTTCGATGGATTTTTTCAGGACTTCCTTACCATCGATCCGCACCACTAGTGTCCAGTTTGCTTTCGGGTGGTTATTGACTGCGAACTGGAGTATGGTCTTTGTCCCGGCAGGCACTTCAACGCTGCGAGATAAAACGCAGGGAGCATCCGGACTGCGTGGGTGAGTTAAAAAACATTTTCTCGCCCAGACCATTTCTTTCGTAAGCCTGGTTTCATGTTCGGTCCGCCCCAGTTTTCGACCGTCCACCCCGGCGCGAACTTTTCGACATCTGCAGGCAAGCGGTCGTTGCCGGGCTTGGCAACCTGCGCTCCTGGTGCGGACTTGGCAACCACCGACCCCGGTGCGGGCTTGGAAGTTGCGGTTTTGGGATAGGGCATCTTGGCGTCGACTTCGTCGCGCCAGTCATGGAGCATCTTCTTCAACTTTTGGGCGATCTCTGGATGTGACTTGACAAGGTCGTTGCGTTCACCAATGTCATTTTCCAAGTCGAAGAGCTGAATGGTTCCATTTTCGTAGTATTCGAGCAATTTGTATCGCCCAGAACGAATCGCACCACCTGGACTTTGGAAACCATGATTGCTGTAGTGAGGAAAGTGCCAATAGATCGGTCCGCGATCGTAGTCTTGGGCTTTCAACGCAGGAACAAAGCTTCGGCCGTCTATATGTTGATCCGGTAATGCGGGGAGGTCCAACATTTCGAGCAGGGTTGGGTAAAAGTCCGTGCCTGTAACGATTGCTTGCGAAGTGGTGTTGGGTTGAGTTTTTCCAGGCCAATGCACAATCAACGGCACTCTAATGCCGCCTTCGTAGTTCCAGCCTTTGGCACCGCGAAGCGGCAGATTGGCGCTTGCGTATCTCGAATTCATTTTCTTGCGAGGAAGATTGATTCCGCGATATCCGTTCGAGGCAGCCATGCCTCCATTGTCAGAGGTAAAAATGATAATGGTGTTCTCTTCCAGCCCTAACTCTTTTAGCTTCGCGCGGATCCGACCGAGGCTTTCATCGGTCGCCTCAACCATGCCAGCAAACTCAACATTGTCCTGCTTCTGCTTCACCCACCACACACGCTCTTTCAGGTGCAATGAACTGGTATCGCTTGCTGCGAGCGCCTTGAGTTTATCCGCCGTTATCGCGGGTCCATCCGGGTTAGGCTCCAGGATGTAATCCGGACCATCCTGATGCCCCATCGCCGCGAGTTTCTTTTCGTATTTCCGAACCAGATCCTTGCGACCTTGAATTGGATCGTGAACGGAAAAGTGTTCAAGGTGCACGAAGAACGGCTTGTCTTTATTTCGTTCAATGAAGTCGAGCACGGCGTCTGTGAGTTTGTCCGTAAAATAGTCTCCTTCTTTCGCTGGAAGGGTTTTGTCATACTTGCTGCCATCCTTGTGCTTGCCGCCGAACGGATAGTAGTACGACCGCACCCAACCGTGAATCGCCTCATCAAATCCGTAGGTCTTAGGGTCTTTTCTTAAATGCGCTTTACCGTAATTGGCGGTGGCGTATCCGTGCTGCTTCAGCGTTTCCGCCAAGGTAATCTCTTCATCCGGCAACGACCTCACTTTTTCACCGTCGTGCAGCTTCTCGAAATCCATCTCAGGGCGCCCACCCAGCCATTCGGTCAAATTGATGCGCGCCGGATACTTCCCAGTCAGGATGCTTGCCCGACTTGGCGAGCAGACGTGGCATGTCGAGTAGGCGTTCTCAAAGAGCATGCCTTGTTTAGCGAGTGTGTCGATTGCCGGTGTCTCATAGAACTTGCTGCCATAGCATCCCACATCCCGCTGTCCCAAATCATCTACCAAAAAGAAAATGATATTGGGCTTGGCACTTTCTGCCGCCACAGAAATTGAAAACACCATAAAGAACATCAAAGCCTGAACTATCGTAAGCATATTATTAATTTCAATAGTCTTTTTCATGTTAATTTATTTCCAGTTTCTTAGTTTGTTTGTTTTTCAGCCCTAAAAAGAGTTGGCATATATTTTACAAAAATTAAGACAGGTGTCTGTTGGTCTAGCCAAGCGAGATGCCACCGCGCGAAAAGGACGAAGGCAACAACAAAGAAGAAAAAGAGACCAAGGACAATGTAAACATAAGTCATTGAATATCCCTCAACAAGTATTAGGGCCCAAATGGTACAAGAGCTAGGCGATTACCATCAAAATAAAAACGCGAGTGAAGTAGGGTGGATGAAATTTTTATTTTCATCCACCTTCAATCCGTTCTCTATCGGAACCAATCATCACTTCACCGGCATCTAAAATCGATGGATATGTGTAATGGAGAATCTTTCAAAGGTGGATGAACAAAGATTCATCCACTCTACGGGACTAAATCACCGGGAGCTCAAAACCTTTACGACGAGGAAGATTGAGCAATTGATTTGCTTGATCATCACCGACGAAAGTTTCCCGCTTGGGGTCCCAGCGGAGAGGCCGATTGATTGCACGAGTGATGTTGACCAAATGGCAGACGGAAACAGAACGATGACCGATCTCAACATCGGCAACGGGGCGCACTCGCGAACGGATACAATCGAGCCAATTCTGCAGATGCCATCTCGCTTGCCAAAGCTCCAGGCTATCACTCCACTTACGTTCCTCTTCAACGATGTCCAATTTCTTCGCCAACTCCATCGCAATTTCTGGAGGATTAGAAGCGAACTTATTACGGTTGATTTCCAATTTACCTTTTTCGCCGATGAAGACCGCGCCTCCCATCGGCCCTTTCCCCATTTCGATCACAAAATTAACCGTTACGCCGTTGTCATATTTGAGCGAAACCTGACCATTTCCCAGTGGCGTTAATTCGACGGGTCCAGTCTGACTAGCGCCTAATGCCCATTGAATCTGATCGACTCCATGTGCGCCCCAGTTGGTCATTTGGCCTCCAGCAAAATCTTGCCACCTCATCCAACCCATCCATTGTTGATTGAAAGGACGCTCTGCCGCCTGATTGAGCCACATATTCCAATCAAGTCCTTGCGGAATTTTCTGCTTAGGAAGTCCATCGGATGGAGACGGCGAGGCACCGGCATAATTAATGGCACGAACTTCGAGTATTTTCCCTAGCCCACCCGACCGCACCAATTCACAAGCAACGCGATTTTTTTCCATGGATCGTTGCTGAGTTCCTACTTGAAAAACCCGATCATATTTTCGAGCAGCGTTTACCAATGTGCGACCTTCGCCGATATACAAGGTCAATGGTTTTTCGGCATAAACATCTTTACCAGCTTGGCAGGCGTGAATACTGGGCAGCACTCGTTGGAATTCCCCGGTAGCGATGATCACCGCATCGATATCACGACGATCCAAAATATGTCGATAATCTTGAAAAACAGGCCACTTCCCACCCGATTTGGATTTGAAAGCATCGGCTCGGGAAAGATTACAGTCACTTAAAGCAACAATTTCCGCGCCATCGGGAAGTTGAGACAAGAGTTGAGACGCACGATTACCCACCCCGATTGCCCCAACACGAATTTTTTCGCTTGGAGCCGTTTGACCAGACCCTGCCAACATCCTCCGAGGAACAATCATCGGTACAGACATTGCGGCTATAGCCGAACCCAAAAAAATGCGTCGTGTCGTTTTTTGATGTTTATCGGTCATCTGAAAACTCCAATATATTTTCTAGCATACAAATTATTCAATTAAAAATAGATTATCGCAGACACGAATTATGAAAACAAGATAATCAATTCAGCAGGTGACACTGACAATAATTAACACAACCAAAAACCCTTTTCGGGTGCCACTGGCTTCGCCAGTGAGAAGTGTAATTGGTGTTAGAATTGGCGTTTTGATCAACCGTCGTAGGGTGGCTGACTTTTTAGGCCAGCCGCCTGTTTGTGGGCGTAGCTTCGTTGAAATATTATCCTGATAATTAATCTCGCTTTCATTTAAAAAGACAACCGTTCATCGAGTTACAACGAATTTGATTGATGCCGTGATTTTGATCGTCTCGACTTAATGAAATTAAATCAACAGACTATTGAACTGATCCAAAGCATGCCCACGCAAAAGCGCGAGGGCATGACACCATGGTTTCAATAAAATCACCCGGCGGGCCTTACGTTTGTTTTGTAAATTGGACCAGGGTGTTATGGGTCAGATTTCTGATGGGGGGAAAGGTCGGATTAATCACTGGTTGGAAATGTGCGAAATCAAAAGTAACCAAGGGTTACCATGGTAGCCAATGTCACCTTTTGCCCTGTATTGTGATCCGAAAGAATATCAATCGTCGTAAGTCATGTGATAGACTC
>NVWB01000389.1 GCA_002733575.1 Blastopirellula sp.
AATTGAAACTAGCCGCGTAATTCTACAAGCGGACCCCGTTAAAAATGGGGGGATTACCCCGTGAAATGTGCCTAGGATTGGAAGGGCAGAGTTTATTCATTCAAAAATGGCTCTCTTGTACAATTTCGGATTGGTATCCATCTTGATGACATTCTCTCCGATGGCGATGACATTTTTGGGGACGAGTACTGGTGCAGACAAACTACTACTTTCAATTTGAAGCAATGTTCAACCTGCAACATGCTTTCCGTTGACACATTATACCACCTATTGCCGTCACTGTTTATATCGGATTTGGCGTTGTTCTGGCAGTCATTAATAAATAGGATTATTACGGCCATCCTAGCGTATATAAACCCGCAGGAATTCCAATTGGTTAATTTTGATTGGCTTGGAGAAAGGCCAGAAGCAAACCTTACTGATGAAAATTATGTTGATTTCATAAATTAGGACAACTCGTTGTTACGCAGAGCAACGCTATAGTAACGAAGATTGGTCAACTTAAATTGTTCCTTGAGTAGATCGTGCGCGACCAAAACACTAAAACCATAATGAACAACAGACGCATTACCTGTTCACTACTTTACTAATTTCCTTCACTACCTGATGTGGTGGTCGCGACGAGATTGCGTATTCAAACGATGCGGTGCCTGCCGCTTTTTTGCCGCGTTCCTCACTTTGAACCGACCAATCGAAGTAACCACTGATTGTGCACACCTGTTTGCCACTGCAGTCCGTGAAAATGGTGTCATTCTGCAGTCTATAGTCTCGCGATGGCCATCGATCGAAATAGCGCCTCTTGTCCTGCATCACCTCGTCAAGGGTCGTTATTTTACCGAAATAGTCGACCGAATCTGCATAAGCAGACCTAACTTGCTCGAGCGCTTGCCTTCCATGCATCATGTGCAACTCAAGCAGATTTGAGACCATTTCCTCTGCTTGAGCGCTTGATAGGCTTGATTGCTGCGGTGTGGAAGGTGACGCCCGTTTTGGATTATCCGTTCGTTGCAGTCTGGGGGGGGGGCCTGTTTCCGAGGGCCGTTTGCACTACGTCAATTCGGTTTTTCTCACGCCATTGCATGGCCCGGTATCCCCACATATAGCTAAGTGATGTACAGCCCTGCGGGTTTTGGATCCTTTCGCGGGCGTAACGGGCATGCCGGGTTAAGGGGAAGAGCCTGGCAATCTGTTTGTCGATTTCACGTGCCCTGACTGGCTGTCCCATGCAGGTCCACCCAATCGCCATCCAGCTATGTGCGTTGTCCAATGCATTTGCATTGGGATAGCGCTGCCTAATTATCCTAAAGGTTTCCGTCGCCCTGGCCATGTCGCCAATGATTACGGCTTCAGCAAAAATTTGTTCAGCCAGACCATCGTCCAGCAGGGTTGACTGTGGAAATTCATTTTGAAAATCCACATTTGCTGCGGCGACCCTGATCGGGTCAAATTCCGCTAGCAGTCGAATGCGCTTATAGTGAAGCCACTGGCGAAACTTCGATAGCGCAGAGGATTTCGGCAGAAGATCAAGTGATATTCTCAACAGATACAAGCTCTGACGTATATCCCTGTGCAGTGGTTTTGAGTTGCGGTTGGAATACATTTTTTTTAAATCGGAATCGCTCGTCAGAGAATATTTGGAAATTAATTCTCTTAGTTCATCTTCTATCTCAGAATTGGCGTGTCTTTCTATTTCCAAAAGCTTTTCTTCCATCCGCCTGATTTCACGGGAGGAATGAAAAAGGTAAACTATGTCATGCAATTCATCGTCAGAGGCCAGCTCCAATCTCGAGAAGGTGGCCCAAATTCTTCGAGGATCTGTCGTCACCGGAAGGTTCTCGATTCGTATGCCAAAATGACGAAGTGCCCGTCGTGCACCAGCCATGACCACCTGATGCTGATGGGATTGATAGAAAGACGTTAGGGCCGTACGCCAAATGATTGGATGGGGAGACAAAGCATTGCTGTTTTGAATGCGATCGAAAACGTCTTGCGGTGATAGAGTTCGAAAAATGCGATTAATGTGCACTAAAGCCTTGCTGGTGTAATCTAGGCGCACAAAATTGGAATCTAAATCACCGCTTTGCTGAAGTGCAATTACCTCCCCAAATCTGTTCAGCGCCTTGTTGACATCTCCGCGGTGATATGTAAGCCAGCCCAGATAATATCCCGCATCGTCAAAATGTGGAGATTTTCGATCCCTTGCCACCTCCTCAAATATTGGGAGCAATGAGTCAGTCAACCGCGCGAAACTACCAACTGTATGGACTATGGGCGCTGAATTGAGACGCTCCGGAAACTTGTTGAAGTAGTTCAAATATTGCGTCAGAGTTGGTTGTTCATCATTGTATTCATCCTGAGAAGCAGGGATGTTTTCATAAGAAGAGCCATTGAAAAAGTCCTTTTCTGAAAGCTCCTTATTTCGTTCCACGATGGTCTCTTCTTTGTAAGGCACGTCATTAAAAGTGTCATGACGAAATGAATAATCAAATATTCTATCTGTCAGCGTGTTCCGGTCGCTGTGCCTGGAAATTTTCGTAAATACATCAGACATCACTTCCCTTAGTTGTGAATGAGCTAGAGCATACAATAAAACCGTTCGTATCGGTGATCTTGGATTGAATTCAATTGCTTCGCGAAATTGCCCCAACGTATATAATAAAAATTCGGAATATGGCTCTGTGGGTAACGCTTCCAACTGCCTAATCATCTGAGCCCTTATCTCAGGAAACTCCGTATTTTTACCGAACACATCGACAGCTGTATACGCCATAGTGCTCAAATGATTTATGACGCTAGTCGGAAGAAACGCCCAGATATGCGAATAATATTTTCTGTTCCCGGCGACACCAAAAGTTCTGTCAACAACGACATTTGCCTTATCCGGTGTGGTGCTTAGCGCAAGCCGACGGATCAAGAATGCAGCCTCGGGCCATTTGGAGAAGTCGTCTGCAGGATTGATTTGATCGCTCTCGAGAAAATGGCGCGCCTGAGACTCGAAATTCTTTTCAACCAGCGTTCCGGCAGCAACGATAAACCGCTGCACCAAAACCTGACCAGCGTTGCTTTTGGAAAAAATGGCGACCAAACCGTCACCGCCAATAACACGATATACCGGCAAAAAATTGTCTTTTGCAGACTGAAAATCATCAGTTGTGGTGGTGAGCAGACCGTATTTTTGCTCGACCAGTCCCGCAATCTCCCGGTACTCGCCGGTGTGCGTTGAAATTTCTTCTATTCTGGTATTTCCCCAAATAGCGAAGACCGCTTTATGTTCTGAATGGAGCGTTGGTTTTGCCCCGGCCATTTCTCGTGAAAGGTCTGAAGTTACGCTTTCAACTATGTGATTCAGATCACCAAACACCCGTGTTTTTTTGTATGCATACAGGATGTCGCCGTTAGACGACTTCAGTAAGTTTTCTGCGTGGGTTGAATTTTGGGCGGTTATATTTTTGAGAATGCATTCGGTAACATTGTTTAATTCCGGACGGTCCAAACAATCGTAATGTCTGTCATAATTAATTGTTGATGGTTTTCGAAGTTGGATATCATCCAGAGAATATTCTGTTGCCTGGACAGCTGAGGATAAGATTATGAATAAAAAAGAGGTGCAAAAGAAAACCCAATAAATCAAGCGCCTTCTCAAACAAAAGTTTGAATTAACCCCAATACTAAATATGGCAGTCATCGCGCCGCTCGCTTTCCAAATGGCACTTTGCAGAAATAAGTAAAGCGCAATTGACCCAAGCTTGCAAGTAAATGAAGTAAATGAATCATATGAATCTATGAAACTGATAATTTATCATTGTATTTGACGTTAGCTTTTGAGCTATTTATGAGTTAACTGTGGAGTTTGGGCCAAGCAAAGGGTATCAGAAAATCTCTTCGTTTCAGGCCGAAAGATAATAAATGTTACAACCATCTCAAAGTATACTGATTGGGGATCATGTCTAGCATATTTATTAGTCATTCCAGCCACAATGATGACTGGGCGATTGCTCTGTGTGATTGGCTGGTTGCGGAAGGTTGGAGCGGAATTGACGACATTTTTCTCGACGTGGATCCGGAGCGGGGAATCGCAGCCGGTCAAAAGTGGCAGCAGGCTTTTGCAGATGCGGCGACACGCTGTGAGGCAGTTCTGTTTCTAGTCTCAAAACAATGGCTTGGTTCACGCTGGTGCCATGATGAATTTCAGCTTGCTAACAAATACAACAAGAAATTATTCGCGCTTCTGATCGATGATTCTCCGCTTGAAAGCCTGCCAGGAGGTCTCACGACACAATGGCAAGTTGTGCGTCTGGTTGGAGAGCCCACCGAACGGTTCATTGCAGTGCACCCATTTTCTCAGGAACAATGGCCGGTACATATAGCTAAGGCGGGGCTTGCCCAACTTAAGGACGGACTGAAAAAGGCTGGCATAGGACCTGAGAATTTCGAACTGCAAAGAGATGACGACGGCCCGTTTGGCTGGCGTTCACCTTATCCCGGGCTCCAAGCTCTGGATACTGAGGATGCTGCGGTGTTTTTTGGCCGCGATGCCGACCTTATCCGTGGTATGGATACACTGCGGGGCATTATCGCGCGCGCAGCACCACAGGCAGCTGTAATTCTTGGTGCCTCTGGTGCTGGCAAGTCCTCGTTTTTGCGTGCAGGCTTGTGGCCTCGATTGTTGCGAGATGATGCTCAATGGTTACCGTTAACGGTGGTTCGCGCAGGTCGGACCGGCGCCATCGAAGGTCAAGAGGGACTGCTTGCTGCACTCCTGGAAGTGCATGAACGATTTGGGATTAGGGCCAGTCGCAGCCAGCTGCGCGAGCGGCTAAGAAATTCCGATGAATTCGTCAACCTGTTGCGCGAATTGCGGAGAGAAGCGGCGAAACGAGCATTGTATTCTGATGGGAAAATGCAGTTGCCGGTGTTGTGCCTGGATCAATGTGAAGAATTATTCGGTAGTGATGCTGACGAGGAAAGCGAGCAGTTGCTTTGGCTGGTGCGTGCAGCCTGTGAGGCAAAAGAAGCACTGATCCTCGCCACCATTCGATCAGATTCATATAGCCAAATGCAGAACGCGAAAGCTTTCGCCGGGATTGAACAGGTGCCGATCAGTTTGGGACCCGTACCACAGGGCGAGGTTGCCAGCATTATTCGTGAGCCTGCCGAAATCCTGCGTCGAAAAGTTGGGTCTGATGCACCTGTGTTTGATGCTGCTGCGGTGGAACGGCTCCAGGTCGAAATTGAAGGCGAACCCGATGCACTGCCATTGCTCGCTTTCGTACTGCAGCGCCTGATGCGTGAGCACAGTGGCGAAAGTACCATCGGGATCGAGCAGATCAAACAATCCGGGGGGCTCACAGAGGCAATTGAAATGGAAGCTGGGGCGGCATTCAGCGACGCCGGCTATGCGAACAGCAGCGATGATCGCCGCGAGGCTCTGCGGAAACTGTTTGTGCCGCCACTGGTGCGAATAAACCGCAATAACAAGGAGGCGCAGCGGCATGTGGCATCACAGGCCGAACTCGCCGAAGAGGTGCTGCCGCTTGCTCGCGCGCTAACGGAACGAAGACTGTTGGTTGTTCGGGCTGCCATGGCGCCGCATGATGATAGGACTACCGGAGAAAAAGATATCAACCGCGCCGAAAAACGCATTGGAAAGTCACAAGGCAGCACGATCGAAGTCGCACATGAAGCACTGTTACGGCATTGGGAGATGTTGGCAGGGATACTTGGTGAAGATCGAGATGCACTGTTGTTACTCGACGGCGTTCTGATCGCGGCTGCAGATTGGGCGAAAATCGAAGATCAGCGCAAGCTCGATTTCCTTATTCACCGCGGGTCACGATTGACCAATGCTCAGGCCCTTGGGGTACGCGACGCTCGCTGGGCTCGTGAGATCGCACCGGCGCAGGCATATCTGGCGGCTTGTGAAGCCCGCGAAATAGAAGATAAGCGGTCAAAGCTTGGTTGGCGCATGATTGTTGCTGCACTGTCGGTCGTCATCGTTACAGGGGGGCTAGTCGCATTGAATTTTGACCAGTTGAGCCGTGCTTCATACTGGTTTTTTAAGGTGCGTCCGTACACCAAAACCGGAGCCGAGGAAGAAAAATTGTTGAAAAATCGGCTGTCTTTTGCGGAATGCATCGATTGCCCGAAAATGGTCTTTATTTCCAAGCGCAAGTTTCGCCGCGGTGGACCAAGGCGTGGAAGTCCTGATTGGAACAGAGAATCTCCTTCCGTTGATGTGAATATCAGAAGGAGTTTTGCTGTGTCGGTCACAGAAATATCGTTTTACCAATGGGACTTTTGTGCTGCCCAGGGGGCTTGTAGGTCAGAAGTAGTATCCGGCCAGTGGGGAAGGCAGGATCAACCGGCAATTCATGTTACATGGGAGGATGCACAAGACTATGTTAGTTGGATTTCAAATCTGACAGGCAAGAAATACCGATTGCTTTCGGAGGCGGAATGGGAGCACGCCGCTAGAGGTAAAACAACAACTAATTATTCATTCATGCCGGACCGCAGAATTGATGAACATGGCTGGTATGCCGGGAATTCGGATGACAAGCCTCATGAAGTTGGCAAGTTAAAGGCTAATCCCAATGGTCTTAAAGACATGCATGGAAATGTCGCAGAATGGGTAGAGGACTGTTTTCATCCCAACTATTCCGGAGCTCCACGCACCGAAGTGGCGAGGAGCTCCGGTCCGAATTGTGATCGGCGAGTGGTGCGAGGAGGCAACTGGCTGTCTGATGCCAAAGCGTTGCGCTCCGCCAGCCGCGACTGGCACCCGAGAAACGACGATAGCAGTGACCAAATCGGGTTTCGAATAGCCAGGGAGATCAGCGCAACTGAAAGGCCATGAGGCAAACTGGTTATTTGTTAATTTGTAGAAGACTCGACTTGATCTGACACCGCGCCCTTTTCACCAAAGTGAATTAGGCGCGGCGCATCTCTTGCAAGAGAACGTGGTTACCGGTTTTGAT
>NVWB01000390.1 GCA_002733575.1 Blastopirellula sp.
GTGCCATGGAGTCTCTCGGTTAAACGGCCTGTTGCTGTAACCAACATGAATTCAAAAATTGAACTTCGTTAGTTGCGGCTTGGCAGTTGACTGATCGCATCGTTAATTAACTGGGCATGATCATCGGCACTGAGTTGCTTCTTCACGATTTTACCGGCCAAATCAACCGCAAGGTTCACGCTTTGTTGCGTTAGCTCACTGATGGCTTGGCTTTTGGCAGCATCGATCTCTTGCTTGGCCCGATCACGCTCGGCTTTGCCCGCAGCTTGGGCATCGTTGATGATCTGCTGTCGCTTCTCATCGGCATCACGCATCATTTGATCACGCGATTGTTGAATCTCTTTATGGGCATTGGCAATCTGCAGCTTGTATTCAGTCAGCTTGGTCTCTGCCTCAGCAAACATCTGCTTTGCTTCCGCAATTTTGCCATCCATTGACTTTTCGCGTTCATCCAATGCAGCCATGATTGGTTTCCAAGCAAAAAAGCTTAATAACGCAACTAGGCCGATGAACACGAAGAAGGAATAGGTGGCAAGTCCGAAAGAGAATTCTTCCAGCGAATGGAGTGTCGGCGATGGATCGTTGTGACTTAAATCAAGTGGATTATGGTTATCAGCATCATGCTCTTTACCATCTGGATTTTCGTGTCCAACGACTCCATCTTTTTTGTCATCATGAGGATCTTTAGCGTGATCTCCTTCAGGCTGCTTTTCATGAAGCTCGCCTTCGGCTAAATCGCCTTCCGATAGATCACTGTCGGAATCAATTTCGCCTTTGGGCGTTTCAGCAGGAGCTTCTTCCTTGCTTGCCTCAACATCGGCAGCTTTCGGATCACCAGTTTCGGTGTCTTTAGCGGCAGCAGCGACATTAGTATCGCTGTCTTTGGCAACACTGTCTTTGGCAACACCGTCATCGATAACACTGTCATCGGCAACCGAGAGCGAGGCAGTACCTAGCACTAGGAATAAAGTTACAATCCAAATGGGAAATCGAACCAACACGGTAGATCCTCAACCAGACAAAAAGGGATGAATACTTATCGCAAAAGCCAATGCTCTAGCTCATGCAAAGAACCAACGCGAAGAAGGTAAAACCTTCAATCAGAGCAGCAGCAATAATCATGGCTGTTTGAATGCTAGAAGCAATCTCTGGCTGACGAGCCATTGATTCCAACGCACTACTAGCCAAACGACTAATACCATAGGAAGCACCAATCACGGTTAAGCCAATACCGAAGTATCGAGTTAGGTCAATCGCAGGCACTAGACCAGCAGTACCTTGTGCGAAGGCAGGGACGGCAAAGGCCAGTACGGCTACTAAGCTGAAGATGCTAAGTTTTGCAATCTTGTTCACGGAAACGTTCTCCTCAAAACCAAATTAAATAGGGGGCGACTAAGCGTATTTTTTAAAATCGAAGACCTAGCATCAACTAATGATGATGAGTCGACGAGCCAATAAATAACGATGAAAGCGATACGAAAATATAAGCCTGGAGAAATGCAACGAACAATTCCAAGCAACTAAAAGCAATGCAACCAATAATCACAGCAGGGAATATGAAATACCACGATGGTTCCTCAAAGAGTGCTGGATCGTAAGCGATTCCCATAATCCCCAACAATACCAAGTGACCGGCTACCATGTTGGCAAGCAAACGAATGCCAAGCACAGTATGCTTGATCATAAGACCCATGACTTCAATCACAAATAGCATGGGTTTTACAATCACTGCAATTGGTAACGGAAGATCCATGCCTGGGATTAAGTTAAGCCAAACTCCGACAGGGCCAAATTTTAAGGCACCTGCACCGAGGCCTATAATAAACGTGGCAAACGCCAACGCTAAGGTAACACTAAACGAACTCGTAGGCGCTCCAACCCAGGGGATCATCCCTAATAAGTTACAGCCCAGCACAAAGAAGAACATGGTCCACAGCAGCGGAACAAACTTCTCGGCACCGTGACCAATCGCTGGTTCAATGACTTGTTTACGCAGGAAGCCGACGAAGACGTCGAGCAAGTTCCAGAAACGTCCACGAGCAACTTGCCCGCCTTGGATCTGTCTGGCCAGCCCGATAAAGCAAACCGAAATGACCAGAGCCACAAATAGCTCGATGATCATGAACCGTGAAATACACAAACCAGATTCAGGTTGGTACAAGTTTCGTAATTGAGCACCTGGTAGTTGTGGGATCAGAATCTTGCCATCGAGGGCTCGATTGTAGCCTTCGATTGTAACTGCATTCCAGTGATCAGCATCCACAGGTTTGTAATCTCGGACTTTAATGTCAGCTTGTTGCTTGCTCCAAAGGTCGGTCCAGTGACTTGTCAGACTGGCGCCCTCAGCGTTATGAGCTTCGTCATTGAGATGCTTTAAATAGCGTTTGGCTGGCTTGCCATGATTGCCTGGCAGATGAGTCCAGCTTGAATAGCCATCCTGGAATTCTTCCGACGTCGGCATTTTACCAGTTTGCTTGGCGTTTACTTGTTCCAGACCTAGATAAAGCTGCTCGGCTTCCCATTTTTGAAAGTCAGAGTCTAAGCGAACCCAAACTTCAGGGAAATCCTCGTGACTTTTGTAGTCGGCGCTCCACAACCACTTCGGTACATCGAAGTAGTAACTGTCCTTAATATGGAGTATTGCGTCGGCCATTAATTTATCTCTGGCAGTAATTGCCCGTCAGTATTTTTTCTATCAGGAAGCCTTCTTGGCATCCTGGTTATTTGCAACAGTTTTATTTGCAGCTTCAGGGTTGAGGCCACCCAGCATTTGGACCACCAAAACCAACCACACCAAAAGTGTAATTAAATAGTAGACCAATATCATGCCAAACAAACCAGCTTCGGCAACCGGACCCCCGGCTTTATCGAGCGACAATCCGACAAATAATGGAATTCCGGTCTTTAAAAACATTCCAGCCAGTGTTGCAGAGACCGCATGCACGGTCCCCTTGAACATTCCGGCTAACAGTAAGGCTGATTCAGTACCCATTAAACAGAGCCCGGCCGCCAAGCACGCGGCTTGAATTCCAGGGGCTCCGTAGTTGCTGTATCCATACCAAATGAATGCAGGCAAAACCAACAATGCCGCGAGCAGCAAACCCAAGCAAGGCTTCCAGCTTTCGCGGACTGCCTTTGCCAAATTAGGCACACCTGCCAATTCGCTTGGCGGGGTCGATGGCGAAGGCGAAGGTTCCGGTGGTGGAGTTGTTTCAGGATTCATTACACATCACAATCTTCTGAGATATCGATTCATACGAATGACCCAGTTGATTATTGCTGTTGATTATTGCTTTTTGTTTCGTTCGTGCTTTTGCTTGAGCCTGCGAGCATTTGCTTCTGCTTCACGATTTGCCATGATCAGCAGGTGGGAAATCCCGATCACAGTGCCAAAAGCGAAGCCAAGGATGACGATAAACTCGGTCCCAAGCTGTTTATCAAGCCAAATGCCAGCAATGCCAGGTGCGATCATCTCGATGCAGACGGCAAAAATACGACCAACCCACTCGTAGGCAACAGCCGCCGGGTGACGTTCATCGGTATCTTCATCCCACTGGGAGTCCGAATCAGGGCCATCTGATTTTATCAAGGCATTGACCCTAACCTTTTAATATAAAAGGGTTTAGTAATGCACTGCCCGCGTTAGGCAAAGTGCCCACATGTGGCTTAAAATGTTAATCTAGTGGATCAAAAAAAGAGGGTCAATTGGGGCAAAGCTGAATTCGTGTATTTTTTCACAAAGTCGCCAAATTGCCTGATCCCCAGAGATTCACCTGCGGTTCCTGCCACCAGTTCAACCACCTGGACCAGCCAAGTGAAGATCTACATTGGATGACCGGGGGGCATGCTCCTTAGAGGTGTGGGATTTTTTCTAGGTTTTTTCTTGCAAAGCCACAAGCTGGTAGCACTTAACAACTTAGAAGAAATGTAACGCACCGCTAAACGGCCACTGAGGGAGTCCTTCGTTGCATTATATCGTTATATTGATTACAATCAGACCTTTAATACAAGCTTGTCTCGCCTAGTAAGTTAGCTTGCTAAGCAAGACAGTTTAAGTTAATACCAGTAGATGTACAGAAAGCCCTCGATTTACCTCGCCGACCACTGTGATTGATGCTCCTAAGACTGTTATTAATACTAAACAGGTATTGATTCTAGACAGGGTGTCATCGATAAATCAAAGCCATGCCTCAGTAATGTTGTGTTGACTCTTGATTCTTCTGTGGATTCGAACTTTTCCTACATCTCGAACTTGCCGCAACTTTGATTACCAACACCATTGAACATGACCCTCCTCTTTGTTTCAGGGAATTGAAACAGAGAGCGTTCGAGATTTTATCTTCAAGGAAGAGAAACTAGAACAAACCTTAGGGGTAATACATTCGTATTCCTATTTATACTTGCCCCTATGCATGATTCAGCTCAGCGAACCGCGTGGAGGATGAACCCTTGATTACCGCAGCATCACTTAAGTCGTACACTGTAAAAGACTTGGCCCAAATGGCCAAAAGCCGAGGACTATCTGGTTGGCATAGCATGCGAAAAGACCAATTAGTCAGAGCCCTGGTCAAAGCGGGCAAATCGCAATCGGCCAAGGCCCAAAAGTCGTCAGCCAAGAAGGCTTCCGCCTCAAAAGCCAAGGTTACGACCAAGGCCAAGGCAAAAGCCCCTAGCACTCGCAAACCAGCACGAGCCAAAAAGAAGGAACTCGTAAAGCCAACTAGCGCTGCGGCCCTTCGCAAGATTCGCAATCTGCACTCGCAGCGAGAAGAAAGCAAAGACATCTCCTCCCACACAGTCAGCGAAAACGGCGACCGCATGATTGTAATGGTCCGAGATCCCTTCTGGCTTCATGTTTATTGGGAAGTGACCCGGCAATCGGTAGATCGCGTACGTGCAGCCATGGCCGAACATTGGCACGGGGCCAAGCCTGTGCTTCAACTAATTGAAGTCGATGGTGGCTCAACCACGAGCACGGCTGAGCGTGTGGTTCGTGAAATCGAAATCCATGGTGGGGTCAAAAATTGGTACATCGACGTGGTCGATCCTCCAAAAAGCTACCGCGTTCTGTTAGGTTACGTTGGGGTAGACGAAAGATTTTACCCCATGGTCCGCAGCAATGTTGTGACCACACCCCGGCCTGGCACCAGCGATGAAATCGATGGCAACTGGACCGGCGTCGCCGAGAACGTCGACAAAATCTACGCTCTCAGTGGTGGCAATCAAAATGATGTGGCTTCCGACGACCTCAAGCAATTGTTCGAAGAACGATTGCATCGACCCGTTGGCACTCCTTTGAGCGCACGCATTGGGGCCATCGCGGATCGATTCTCACAAGAGAACCAAGGCTTTAACCTGCAAGTCGAAGTCGAAATAGTCATCCACGGACAAACCAAAAAAGGCTCGCAAGTCACACTCAAAGGCGAGCCAGTCAAAGTCAACGACAATGGCGCGTTTATGGTGAAAATGGATTTACCTGATAAGCGACAGATCTTCCCCATCGTGGCCCGCAGCCAAGATGGTGTAGAACAACGCACCATTGCACTGGCCATCGAACGTAACACCAAAATCATGGACCCGGTTACCTATGACGGCCATGTGTAGTTAATACGGGCTCTTGATAATCATACCCTAGAGCAGGAGCAATGCCGCCAAGCATTGCTCCTGTTTTTTTATGATCTTTACGAATCTCTCGGCGGCAACCCTTGATTCATTTGACGCCCATCTGAATGTTGGTTAGCCTGAGTATTCATCTCCTTCGTTTCATCATTCCATGGAAAGCCCAACCGATGTCCGATACCACTCGCCGTGACTTTTTGAAAAGCAGTGCCGCTTGCCTTACAGCCGCCTCACTTCCCTTAGCCGCCAACTCCATCGCTTCCGCTGATATGAAAAAAAGCAACACACCCAAAGGCTTTAAGAAGTCGGTCAAAATCGGCATGGTCGGTATCAAGGGGACACTTGCCGAGAAGATGCAAGTGCTCAAAGAACTTGGTTACGATGCCCTGGAACTTAACAGCCCTGGCGGTCCATCGGCCGACGAAGTCAAAGCGGCCATCGACAAAACCGGCTTACCGATTCACGGCGTGGTTGACTCAGTTCACTGGAGACAAACTCTTTCTGACTCAAGTCCAGATGTACGAGCCAAAGGGCTAGAAGCACTGAAGACCGCCATCCGCGCGTCCAAATCTTACGGCGGAACCAGCGTGCTACTCGTACCAGGCAAAGTCACTAAAGAAGTGACCTACGATCAATGCTGGGAACGATCAATTGCCGAGATCAAAAAAGCAATTCCACTTGCCGAAGAATTGAACATTCAGATCTTAATGGAAAACGTCTGGAATGATTTCCTGACCGACCCAACCGAAACCGCTCGGTTTATTGACGAACTCGAGTCCGATCATGTGGGTGCCTATTTTGATGTGGGTAACGCAGTTCGTTACTCGCCTCCACACGAGTGGGTACCGATCCTCGGCAAGCGAATCAAAAAGCTCGACATCAAAGATTACAGCAAAGACGGCCGCGGCTTTAAAGCCGATATATTAGACGGCGATGTTGACTGGCCCAAGGTCATGCAAGCGCTCCACAAAATCGGCTTCACCGGCTACGGCACCGCCGAAATCCGCGGCGGCGACAAAGCCCGCCTGACAGAAATCGCCAAACGCATGAATACGATTTTCGATTACTATCCTGGGTAGTGATTGAAGTTGCGAAAGAAACAAGGGCCGGTGATCACGGGGTACCCCAGTTTGCTCGCAAACTGGGTTGACGAAGTCAACAAGAGGTCGCACGCGGCGGGTTGAATTGAATGAAATTTCTCACGCCGCTTACGGCTGCGCCGCTCCGATAGCCAAGGCGTTGGCGTTCCCTGTTTGTAATTAGTCGTCCCTGAAAAACTCCCCAGACTCTTACAATACAGGGTTGGAACAATGCAATGGGGTGGTTAGAATTGCGGGCTTTCTTCTCCCGTTTGA
>NVWB01000391.1 GCA_002733575.1 Blastopirellula sp.
GCGACTTGGTAGTCGACACGTCAACGCAATGACACGGGGTCAATCGTAGCATGGGTCAGGCTATCAAGCCGCAATAGCATACTCACAATCATAACAATTGCGTTCTTGGTGCAAGCCTGACTGGCGGGACTAGTTCAAGTATTTAAATGCATCGAACTCCAGTGAATCCCGGCATCAGCGAAAACTACCAAACCTTGCCTCTTGCCGCGACTTTTTCGTCGCCTTCGATCTCGTTGCCACGCATTAGAACAACATGGTCCAGCATATTTGAGACAACACATGCATGATTAGGAACAATCCTCACTTGCTGGCCGACTTCGAGATCAATAGATCCGTCGCAAACGAGGCGCCCATGCTCTTCACTCAACTGGTCGATCGTTATGTCGGGGCGACCAAGAACGTGACCATATCCCTCCAATCCCAGAAGATCTGAGGTGAGCACCTTGGAACCCGCATCGACCAGTGCACGATTGTTTGAAGGGACAGAGACAATAGTAGCAAGAACAGTTAAAGCGCAGTCGGAAAATTCACATACTTCACGGGCGACGAGGGAGCGATCATTATAGACGTATGTTCCAATGCGGTATTCTGTAGCCAGCGGCATTTCATGGGCGTTCCACATATCGGGTGATCCGCCAGACGAGATAATCGGCACTTCAATGCCATGAGCCTTGATCATCTCTTTTGCTTCTTTGAGCCAATTTGTTACCTTCGCGGCTTCCCCTGTGGGTGGGTATGTCATCAGCCCTGCAAAGTTTAGTCCTGATGAAGATTCAATCAAAACTGCCAATTCAGCCGCCATTGTTGGTGTGGAAACACCGCATCTATCCGCGCCTGTGTTGCATTCAACCAAGACCGCAAGAGGTTCAGTTGCATCCGCGAATCCCTTGCTCAAATCTTCCACGACTTTTGAATTGTCCGAAACAACCGACAGCGGAATACGTTCGGATAACGATCGCAATTTGGATATTTTTTCTGACCCAAGAATATTGTAGGTGATGAGGACGTCTCGCATATCACCACCTGCAACCATGGCTTCGGCCTCGCTGACTTTTTGGCAGGTAATTCCTATCGCTCCTTGTGCAATTTGGTATTCGGCGAGAACAGGCAGTTTGTGTGTTTTGATATGGGGACGAAGTTGTAGCGCATGCTCGTCACAATATTTCTGATATTTGCGGATGTTCCGTTCTGCAACATTAAGGTCAACCAAAACTGCAGGCGTATCAATCGAAGTCATTTTATTTCTCCTCATTTTCCAAAGCGACTTTTCATCAATATGAACTCCCGAACAACAGATTAATTATCCACCATGGCTCCGGTTGATTAGGTGTTCCGCTGCTGGATCCACATATCTATTGACAAAGGTATACTACTTGGTCAATCATAATTCCGCAATAATGATTTTAATTCCTATATACTGGAATTTACCAACAGGAGGAAATAATGTTTAAGACCTTATCAAAGCTCGGATTAGTAGCTGCTTTGCTTTGCACCGCAAGCAGCGCAGCTTTTGCCGACAAACTGCAGGACGTATTGGATCGGGGTTACTTGATCGCAGGTTCCGGTAGTACAAACGCGCCCTGGCACTTCAAGGATGAAAGCAACAAATTGGTCGGATTTGATATCGACATGCTTCGTCTCATTGCAAAAGGCTTGTTTGACGATGCGACCAAGATCGAGTTCGTCAACCAGTCGGGTGATGCGCGCGTCCCAAATCTTGCTACAGACAAGGTAGATGTTACTTGCCAGTTCATGACGGTTACCGCCGGTCGTGCGCAGCTGGTAGAATTTTCCGTTCCCTACTACCGTGAAGGTGTTGGACTGATGTTGTTGGGCAGCGGAAAACATAAAAACTATGACGCTCTCAAAGCTGCAGGCAGCAATGTGACCGTTTCAGTTCTACAAAATGTCTATGCTGAAGAAATGGTCCATACGGCTTTGCCTGAAGCCAAAGTTGATCAGTACGATAGTGTTGATCTGATGTATCAGGCCTTGAACTCAGGCCGTTCCGATGCCGCCGCAACAGACCAGTCTTCATTAAGCTGGTTTATGGCACAAAATCCGAAACGTTACCTTGATTCAGGTTTTGGCTGGAATCCTCAGAGCTATAGCTGTGCGGTTAAGCCCGGCGATCAACGCTGGTTGAATTTCGTCAATACAGTACTGCACGAAGCAATGACGGGTGTAGAATTCAACACCTATGCTGCTTCATACAAAAAATGGTTTGGTGCAGAACTTTCACCACCAAAAATCGGTTTTCCGATCGAATTCAAGTAAGACAGGTAATCTTTCTGAAGGTATCCAATGGACTATAATTTCAACTTTGCAGCGGTATGGCGAGATTTTGACTTGCTATTGGTAGGGCTTTGGCTCGGGTTTGTCCTTGCCGTCATATCCATTGCAATTGGTTGTCTTATAGGTCTGTTGGTTGCCTTTGGAATGTTGTCCAAAAACAAAGCGATTAGGTGGACATCGGCATCCTATGTTTCGGCTATCAGGAACACTCCCATCCTGGTGTTGATTTTGTTCACTTATTTTGCTCTGCCCCAACTTGGTATCCGTTTGGGGAAGATAGAGTCATTTATCGCAACTCTTTCAATTTATTCAGGGGCCTATCTAACTGAAGTGTTTCGAGCAGGACTTGTGTCTCTGCCAACCGGCCTGCGCGAGGCGGGTCTTTCAATCGGGTTGACGGAATTTCGCACCAAACTTTATCTGACAATTCCGGTGATGTTCCGCAACGTATTACCGTCGCTCAGTAACAACTTCATATCGTTGTTTAAAGACACATCTCTTGCAGCAGCGATTGCTGTCCCCGAACTCACATTCTATGCGCGGAAAATTAACGTCGAATCCTTTCGGGTTATAGAAACATGGATGGTGGTAAGCATGTTGTATGTCGCAGCCTGTTATATTATTGCAGCTGTATTGCGCCAGGTTGAAACCCGGCTTGCAATTCCGCGTTAGGAAACCCGATGGATATTCTTCAAGCGCTTGATGCAGTTTGGGCCGCCCGCTGGCCAATCCTCGAAGGAATTCAACATACGCTCTTCATCTCGATTCTTTCGATCATAATGGGAACGATTCTGGGAGTCGGCGTTGGCCTGATCCTGACATACGGAAACCGCTGGATCAGGTTTCTGGTTCGACTTTACTCTGATTTCTTGCGTGGGACGCCGGTTTTTGTTCTGATCCTTGCGTGTTTCTATATTCTGTCGGTCGTGGGAATTCAGCTGACGGCTTATCAAGCCGGTATATTCGCCCTGACTTTGTTTTGTAGTTCCCATGTGGGTGAGATCGTTCGTGGTGCGTTGCAAGCAATTCCAGCAGGCCAAACTGAAGCAGCAAAATCGATCGGGCTGACCTTTCGCAAGATGTTTGTTTCGGTTCTATTTCCACAAGCTTTGCGCCAAATTCTTCCCACCTGGGTCAATACCGCAACCGAGATCGTCAAAGCGTCGACGCTTTTGTCGATCATCGGCGTGGTAGAGTTGCTCCTGTCTGTCCAACAAGTCATTTCCCGAACCTTTCTTAGCCTTGAACTCTATTTCTTTGCTGGGTTTGTCTTCTTCCTCATCAATTTCGCAATCGAGAAGGTCGGGCGCCTTGTTGAGCGAAAAATTGCAATCCCCACCTGAGGTCATTTAATGTCGTCACCGATACTAGAAATACAGAACCTGCATAAACGTTTTGGTAAATTTGAGGTATTAAAGGGCATCAACCTGACAATGCAGCAGGGCGATGTCATCAGCCTGATTGGTTCCAGCGGATCGGGAAAAACGACACTTCTTCGTTGCGTCAATTTTTTGGAAGACTACGAAGTTGGCTTGGTCGCCGTAGCAGGTGAGCAGATTGGCTATGTAGAGAAAAACGGCAAACGGACGCGATTGTCGGAAAAAAAAATAGCGCGACAACGCGCCATGACAGGCATGGCATTTCAGCATTTTAATCTATTTCCACATATGACAGCGATACGAAATGTTATGCTCGGTCTAATCAAGACACGCGGTATGTCAAAGGACGAAGCCCGTTCCGTTGCTGAGAAATGGTTGGAAAGAGTGGGAATGCTGGATCGCCGCGATCACTTTCCCGGACAACTTTCCGGTGGCCAGCAGCAACGAGTCGCTATCGCGCGTGCCATTGCTATGAACCCTCAACTGATGCTGTTCGACGAAGTCACATCAGCTTTGGACCCGGAGCTCGTGAATGAAGTGTTAGAAGTCATTTTGGATTTGGCAAAGGATGGCATGACAATGCTGCTGGTCACGCATGAAATGCAGTTTGCGCATGATGTCTCCAACAAAGTGATCTTCATGCATGACGGAAAAATCGGTGAAGAGGGGCCGCCAAAACAACTCTTCAAGAAGCCAAAATCAGATCGTTTGGCAACATTTCTCAAAAATTCAAAATTTTAGGTTAGGAAAGAATATGACAATCAAGCGGTATGGTGTCGATGAAGCAAAAGGGTCTGGTCAACAGATTTTGCCATTTGCAAAGGCGACAGAAGCCGATGGATGGCTTTATGTTTCCGGACAAACCCCAATGGTGGATGGTGAGGTAATTGATGGGGGAATTATTCTTCAGGCACATCAGGCGATTAAGAACATGATCGCAATTCTTGAGAGTGCTGACTACGGGACAGAGCACATTATGAGAATTGGTGTCTGGTTGGATGACCCAAGGGATTTTTGGAGCTTCAACAAAGTTTTTGCTGAATATTTTGGTGACAATCCGCCGGCGCGAGCCTGTGTTCAAGCTAGTATGGTGGTAGATTGCAAGGTGGAAGTTGACTGTGTTGCATATCGAAAAGTATGATAAATACGGAGGCTTACATTCTGTGTTTGCCATTGGATAAGGATATACTATGCGCGTCGCGGAACCAAAAAAGACCACGAAAAGCCGAGCTAGAGGATTGGAGCGAGCTTTCGCCATAATTGATTACCTTTATTCGGGTAAAGAGCCCAAACGACCCATTGAGATTGCGGTCGGTATGAAGGCTCCAAAATCTTCGATATATGAATTGGTCGGCCTGCTGACAAATGTCGGTGTGTTGGAGCGGGTAGATGCAGAGGGCCGTGTTTTTCTTGGCCGCAAGCTGCACTATTGGGGATTGAGTTATCTCAATAATTTCGACCTGACGCGGTTAGCACAACCGATTCTGGAATACATCACTGACCAGACACGTGAGATGTCCCAACTTTGTATGCTTGACGGCAATAAATATACCGTTGCGATGATGAATGAGGGCAATCGTCAATTTCGCATAAGTGCAGATGTTGGAAAAAAGATTCCTATTCCCTGGACTGCGTCGGGAAGATTGTTACTCGGTCATATGTCCAATATAGAAATTAATGAATTTATACCAAACGAAGATTTTATTCTTCCTGATGGATCTCGATTGGATAAATCGAAATTTGCCGACAGCGCACATCAAGCTCTGGCTGAAGGTTTCTATTCATTTGATAGTCTATCCGACACCTATACACACTGTTTCGCAGTTCCAGTCTTTGATCGATCCAAGATTTGTGTAGGAACACTTTGCCTGATAGCGCCGAAAGAGGATGCAAAAGCTAACTTTAGCAAATATCGAGATGTTCTCATCCACTCGGCTAGCAAACTCTCTGCAAAATTATGTGCCGACGAATTCTCAGATGAGCTAGCAGCAGAATAATAGAGCGGTCAAACGGTGAGCCTCAATGGTCAATTAACCGACTTCTGTTGTTGGTGCATTACTCAACCAAATCATGTCGCAAGTTGAAGGCAGCTCGACTTCCTTATTGATAGTCTGTCCGCAACTCGGTCGTTGGTGGTGAATGCAGTGAATGACGGCTCAGGGCCAGAACTTACGAATATCTCCCTATCAAATTGTCCTGAGAACGTCGGTATCATTTTGGTAGAAGAGGGCTCGAAGCAGTCTTTCGACAGGTTCAAAAACCATCGTTTTTGCAACACCTGAAAATTCGAAAAATATTACCTCATACGTAATATGCTTGCATCAATTCGTGATGCATAACTTCAACTTGTCGCACGTTATCCATGAAGAGTAGCCATGAACCATTTAATCACTGGCCTGTTGGCCGTCGCAGGAATTATACATCTGCTGCCTTTGACCGGCGTTCTCGGAGGCTCGCATCTATTCTCACTTTACGAAGTAAAGATTGAAGACCCAAATCTTCTCATACTCATGCGTCATCGAGCAGTTCTGTTTGCGCTACTAGGGTTGCTCCTAGTGTATGCCGCTTTCAAGCCCTCTTTTCATGTTGTGGCAATGGTGGGCGGTTTAGTGAGTGCAACCGCATTTTTATGGCTCGCCGTGACAGCCTCCGGGCACAATTTAAGCATCACCAAAAGTGTTTATGTCGACGTAATTGCGATTGTCTGTCTGTTGATAGCTGCTACAATCAAGTGGCTGAACCAGCCTTCCTAGCAGCGCAAACACCGCCATTTTTAAAACAGAATTTACATAATCAGCAAGCGCAAGGCCATGATTTGGCCGTGCGCCTTCGCGTTACGTGGCAGATTAACCCGAACGATAGCCTCACCCGCCATGCGCGAAGTGTCGTCCAAAATGCTGTGAGCGAATTGGAACTGGCAACCATTCGTTATAAGAAATCGATTGCGCTCAGCCCAAATTCTCCAAACGTAAATTTGGCTCTCGCTACAAACTTTATTTATCAGGGAAAGGCTGAGGAAAGACCAAACTATTCCCTCGCCAATGAACGCGAGGATAAACAAGCGAAATTCTCGGATCCAAAGGTGTTGGAGCGCTGGCTCGACGCTTTGCGTAAGGCCAGCTTACCGGAAAAGTGATTAAATGAATGTCTTGTGTGGATGGCTCCCTATTTGCAAGGACTTTTTTGATTTGATCGCCTTTGGTCGGGTACAGTCTTGTGTCCGGCCTGTTGATGCGGTTG
>NVWB01000392.1 GCA_002733575.1 Blastopirellula sp.
CTTAATTATAACGCATGAATTTTGAGCTGTCATGCATGACTCACTCAGTGAAGAAACTCTCCCCGTACAAAACCGTCTCGCTCGCCATGATCGACTTGGTGGAGTGATTAAATCCTACGAGCGAGTTGCCGCTTAGATCTGTTTTCTCCTCTACTAAATATTTTCTGATTCGCGGTACGCAATCGCTGATAATATCTGCCGGATTTTGAGAGGATTTGACCTTCTATACAGCCTCTGTCATAATGGCTGCTACAGTTCTTGGATGGCAAATTAAAATCTAAGTCCAACTATTGCAGAATGTTAGCCGTGTTTTAATTATTTGTACACGGCGGGTCAGCTCAATGTATCGCCCTTCTATTAAGCTTGCAGTGCCGAGACTGGCGAACAGCTTAGATAAACACAAAAACAACCATCAATGAAACCCATAAGAAACACACTCCTAATAACGGAACAATGCGTATCATACGATGATCGAATAATGAGTGCCCCTTCCACGTTGTTGTCACTTCGAATCATGATCCTTGCCGCATCTTGTTGGCTGACCACCCTATTGCCTGCGCAGGCGACTCAAAGTCCAGAAGAGGTTGTCGCTGGATTTGATCAAAGGGTCGATGACATGTTTCGGGCTGAATCCGGCAAGCCGCTCAAGCGAGCAAAAAAGAACCCACCGCTTAAGCCTGGGCGGGGCAACTACGTGCGTGGCTATTCTTACTCGATGGTTGGGTTTGCGGCACGCTGCTTCTACCTAGGTGAAATGCAGCATGAGGCGAATGCCGCGCTGGTTGAAAATGCACAGCACTACTTGGACCATCCGCTGGATATCAACGACCGGGATAGCTTTCACTGGCATGCAGAAATCGTCATGCGCTTCATAGAGATGTATGGCACGAATGGCAGTAAAAGTGCAGGGCTCCTTACCAAGGAAACTGAAACCCTCATACTTAAACCCATTTGGGAGTATGTTAAGAAAACCTCCCACCTAGTCTTTCCCGAAACCAAAAAGTCACAAACCTGGGATGTTTACGAATCAGAAAATCATCACGCTATGATTTTCACAGTCCTCTGGCATTTTGCAAAGATCGCCAAGGATAGACCAGAATACAAAGACATCAAATATTCCGACCGTTTACCCGCTGAGCATTACCGTGCTTGGAGTGACTACTTCGTCGTTTACTGTCGTGAACGTGCGCGTAAAGGCATGTTTATCGAGATGATGAGCGGTGGATATAATAGCACTCTGATGAAGGGCGTTTACAACTTCTATGATTTTGGCGATGATAAGGTTCGTCGTGCAGCAGGCAATCTTCTTGACCTCTACTACGCCTACTGGGCTCAAGAGCAGATAGATGGTGATCAGGGTGGTGGACGCTCTCGCATCTATTTTTCCAGCGCTTTGAATCGGAGTAGTAGTGCGGCGAATTGGCTCTATTTTGGCATGGGAAAGCAACATAAAGTCAATGGACATGATGTGAATGCCCTGCTCAGCGTCTACCGTCCGCCTGCAGTTGTGGCCGATATCGCACTTGATGTGCTAGGGCGAGGACGGTACGAGGTGCGTCAACGGCCTCAGGGTCTTGGCTCAGGTTTCCATCCTTATCAATTAAACACCCAAGAAGGCGGTATCTTGCGCTACAGTTACTGTGATCCCACTTTCATCATAGGTACCCCCATGACCGAAGCGAGACCTTTGAAGGACTGGACTAGCATCAGCACGCAGAACCGTTGGCAAGGTGTCATCTTTTCAGGAGAGCACCATGGTCGCATCGTTCTCATCCCTAGACCTAAAGACAACCGAGTGGCCATGAACGCCTTTTGGTCGGTTCAACGTAAAGGCAGTTTGATTACCCAGAAACTCAAGTATCACAAAGGGGCTGCCGAAATGATTGTTTGTATGTCCAAACAAGGACTGAGCGTGCCTGTAGAAGAAAGTGGCGTGGTGTTTGTTGAGACCGAGGGTGCCTACGCGGCAGTTCGAGTCGTCAAAGGTGGTTTCAAATGGATGAAGGGTGAGTTCGAATCGCGCCGTATTCCCGAAAACGCAACCATGATTCTCAATGATGAATACGCGCCCGTCATCCTAGAGGTGATGGCGAAGAGCGATGTGAAGAGCTTTGATGCCTTCAAAGCCAATGTATTGGCATCGAAGCCTAACATGAAGGGGGAGCTCCTCGAATACACGACCATTTACGGAGATATTTTGACCTTCGATACCAGCACAAAAAAACACCCACCATTAATGACAAGCCGGTGAACTACGCTCCGAAAAAAGTATTTGAAAGCCCGTTTCTCAATGCAGATCACAACAGCGGCGTGGTGACCATCAGCAAGGGCACGCGGAAGAAGTTACTGGATTTTAATTGATGAAATATCAAAAAACAAACCCTTAACAATAACACGAAAATCATGAACAAATTGATCCGTACGGTCCTCACCTCTACAGCCTTGTTGCTGTGCGTTCATGTTAGCACGGCGGCAGAGCCGCAAATTAAAATCGGTCTGATCGGAGATTCCACCGTAGCCGAGCAATCCGGGTGGGGCCCGGCCTTTGCCAGCCGATTCAATGAACACGCGGAGATTATCAATTACGCGAAGAATGGAGCCACCCTTCAAGCCTTGTCCAAGAAACTGGACGCTCTGGTAAAACTCAAGCCCGACTATGTCCTGATCCAATTCGGTCACAACGATCAGAAACGGTATGACACGACTGTCTATAGTGATCACCTGAGGTCATACGCCAAACGAATCCAAAAGGCAGGCGGCAAGCCGGTGATCGTGAGTTCGGTTACCCGTCGCAGCTTCGACAAGAACGGGAAGATCGTATCCAATCTGGTTAAAAACGAAAGGTATACTTACAAGGCAAATTTGACAGCCTACGCAAAATCCGCTGAGGCCGTTGCTCGGGAATTGAAGCTGCCGTTTATCGATCTGCATGCG
This sequence comes from Blastopirellula sp., assembly GCA_002733575.1. Taxonomy (GTDB): domain Bacteria; phylum Planctomycetota; class Planctomycetia; order Pirellulales; family Pirellulaceae. The sequence goes on from NVWB01000392.1 coordinate 2,935, forward strand.
GCCAGCATTGCACACCACAACAAGATCGGCCGCGAGGCGAGCATGACCTATAACTTTAAAGAAGGTGACAGGACCCATTTCAACCGAAAAGGCGGCGAGGCCATCACGGATCTGATCCTGAAGGAGATCCAGACGGTCGTGCCAAAAATCTCGACCTACTTGAAACCTTAACCGGGTGAACTGGCCCAGCGACCTTCGGTGGTTGCTTTAAGCCATTCTCAATTCGCTCAAAGGTGTTGCAAATGTCTATTCAGAAGAACTTATGATATTCGAAGTTGGATGAGCCTGATTTATTCAAAGAGTTCCTGACGGATCGCAACGTGCTTGCAATTGAACTAGTGAAAGAATATTCACGCCGAAGGTCGCTGGGCTAATACACATGGAAGCATTGAATCAGCGATTTGATTTAGAGCATCGTTTTTTTCAATTCACGCCTGTCTGACTTTTTGGACTGAATATTATTAGAGACATAATCCCCAATTGAAGTTAAACTATCAGTCGTCAGTTGCCCTACCGTATTTTTTACTGGATTTGATTGATTGCAATACTTGTTGTATTATTTGTTTAACCAAACGTTAATAACATCACACGGGTTTGAATTTGAATGAAATATCTTAAGCCTATTATATTATTTCTGCTCATAGCCTTGCCCGCCAGCGACATGCTGAGCGCCGAGGATGGAATTGTCGTGAAGAAAAACATGGCAGATGAGCCATTGGCCAAAACCTTTTCGTCTCAAAATTCGATCGCTTTTATTGAACGCTCAGTCTCCCGTTGGCAAACGAAATATAAGTGTATTACCTGCCACACCAATGGCCTGCATCTGGTCGCCGGATCAGTGGTGACACCCCAATCAGAAGTCTTACTCAAAAATCGTGAATTCTCGCGGAACTATCTCAGTGGTTATGTGCAGAACAAAATAAAGCCAAAGGGCAGTCGTGGCGCCATTGAGGGGATCGTCGCCGGCACCAGCTTTCTGGTCATCAGTGAAATGAATACAGCCAAAGCGTTGCATCCTGATACGGAAGCCGCGCTGGACTATCTATGGACACGGCAGAGTCAATCGGGCGCATGGGACAACTGGATAAAGTGCCATTGGGGGCCTTTTGAAGTCGACGATCACTACGGTGTCAGCTTGGCAGCCATTGCACTGGCCATGACGCCGGAGGCCTATCGAAATAAACCTGAATCGATCCATGCATGGCAAAATCTCAAGAAATACATGAAGGCCAACCCGCCTGTTTCTGCGCATCAAAAAGGCATGTTGCTGTGGCTGTCACATTATACGCCGGATGCTTTAACATCCGCCAACAAGAAGAAGTGGCTCAAAGAACTGAGAGACCTTCAACAAGATGACGGAGGATGGGTGTTGATTCATTTGGGCAACGCCGACTGGAAGCGAAAGGATAAGCAACCCCAGGCACAGATCAGTGACGGCTATGCCACCGCCTTTGTCATCTACGCACTGCGACAGTCAGGCGCTTTGGCAAGTGATCCAGCCATCCAACGTGGCATTGCTTGGCTCAAGACGCATCAACGTGAAAGTGGTCGCTGGTTCACCCATTCACCCCATGTCGACGGCAGGCATTACATCACCCAGGCTGCGAGCAATATGGCGCTGCTGGCATTGTCGAGCTGCGAAGCACTGAGTGATTAAACGAAACGATTAAGACAGGCATCAATTTAACCCCTACGCATTGTTCGCCATGATCGTCTTGGTGGAGTGATTAAATCCTACGAGCGAGTTGCCGCTTAGATCTGTTTTCTCCTCTACTAAATATTTTCTGATTCGCGGTACGCAATAGCTGATAATATCTGCCGGATTTTGAGAGGATTTGACCTTCTATACAGCCTCTGTCATAATGGCTGTACTAGCCCAGCGACTTTCGGTGGTTATTATAAGCGATTCTCAATCCACACATCTATGTGGAATCTATCCATCAGGAAGAACTTAAAACATTCGAGGCTGTTAGTCCATTATAAGGTCTCAATTTTGAACTGCCACGTGCAACGAACTCACTCGTAAAAGCCAAGGATCATGACGATTTGTTCATAGAATTACTGAGTGATTGCGACGTAATTGCAACTAATCTAGTGGAAGGATGTTCACGACGATGGTCGCTGGGTTGGTACACCGGAGCCGTGGCCAAGGCGATTCACGAAGGGCTGGTTTAACAGTTAGGATTGTTCGATCAAATATTGTCCGATTTCGGGGTAATCCCGAAGTGGAATTCGCCAGAAGTCCCAGGGCACAAGGAATTCTGGCGAATTCTACTACCGAGCAACTCAGGCACTTATTGGTCGAACGATCCCTACCCGCTGAAATATCGGTCGCACCTGCCGCGAGATGCCAATTCAGGCGTATGACAAGATCATGTTATTGCCAACTGCATCGGTTTTTGCTGTAATATTGTTTACAAGAGTCCGATTTACCTGCTCGAATACGGCGAGAACATCTAATCGAGGCCCATCGATGGTGGGGATGTTTCAGTCAGGCCAGGAATGATGGAAGTCACAAGTCTGAAACAGATCCTCAAGCAGTGCCAGAACCAAAGACATGAAGAAAACACTCCTGAAAAGCCTCACCGCCATTGTTCTACTGGTGCTCCACACCATCCCGGAGGCTGCCGCCCAGCAGAAAAAGAGCGAACATGTGATTGCCGGTTTTGAAGGCAAGAAACCCATCGCCGGGAACAATACGACGCATAAGGCAAGCGTCACTGTGGTCAAAGATGTGCCCGAGGGAGGCGGTAAGTTCGCCGCGAAAACGGTTGTGGACGATGCGGCGGACGCGGCCAGTCATTTTGGAAGCGGCTTTAGCTTTCCGACTTTAGATCTTTCCGGCGCGGCCGAGATTCGCTTCTGGATCAAGACAGACATTGAAAGTGTATTCAATTTCCAGGTGCACTGTGCCGAAGATCGCACCAGTGTCTTTCAATTTTCGACCGTCGGTTCAAAACCAGGAACATGGAAGCAGATCATGGCTCCCGTGGCCTCGTTCACCGTTCCGCGTTGGTCAAAAGGGAAGGCTGACTGGAAGCGCGTCAACAAGTGGCAGGTCACCGCTTTCGGCAGCGGCCCTTACGACGGCGAATACATCATCCTCGATAACGTGGTCGGCGTCGGACAACGCGTTCAGCCCGCGCCTGCAAAGTCGCCGGCTGTAGCCAAGACGAACACACTGGTAAAGCGTCTGGCGTCTGCTGAGCCTTCCACTTCCAACGAACAGCAGGTGGCGCCACTGCTCAATAAATATTGCGTCGACTGCCACGGCCCGCAAAAGCAGAAGAACGACCTACGTGTTGATAATCTCGACAGGGATTTTTTGACCGGCAAAGACGCTGAAACCTGGCATGAAATTCTCGACGCCTTGAATACCGGCGACATGCCTCCCAAAGAGCAAGACCAACCAGACGGCGACGAGCGTCAGTTGATCGTCGACTGGATCACGCGTGAGATGAATCACGCCGCCCAGATCAAAAGATCGACCGGAGGGCACGGCGTGTTACGCCGTTTAACGCGGTACGAATACAACAACACGATGGCTGATCTGCTGGGCGTCAAGCTTGACTATTCTGCCAACTTGCCGCCTGAGCCCAACAGCAAAGATGGTTTCATGAACAATGGTGCAGCGCTGGGCATGTCGTCGATGCAGATGGAACACTACCTGCGAGCTGCACAACTGGGCTTGAGCAAGACGTTGGTCGAGGGCCTGGAGCCACAGCGATACGAGCACGTGGGATCAGTGAACGTGGGTCGTCTGGCAGTGAAGACCCCCAAACCGCCCCACACACTCAACATTCAACCAGGTAGCTGTTTTACGACACGCCTGATGGAATTCCCCGCTGAGGGACCGGTACGTATTCGCGTCAAAGCACATGCGGTGATTCCTGATGGCAAAGGACCGCCACGGATGAGTGTTCGAATTGGAATTCGTG
>NVWB01000393.1 GCA_002733575.1 Blastopirellula sp.
GAAGTGCTGCGATGATCAAAGAAACCGTACACGCCAACAATGCGTTCGCTGGCGAGGATCTTTCGATAGCCGATGCCCCAGTTTCCTTCGGTCGAACGGTCGTCGGTCCACAGCCCACGGAAGTCGAGAAACAGCATGCTGTCTTCGCTTTGTTCCAGCGGTAAAAACAAATTGGCTTGCCCCAACCAGCGGTCATTGCTGCCGTAGGCATTCATATCAACGTATGGGCTCCAGATGTCATCTTGAGCCACTGAAGTTTTTACCGAACTGAAAACTAAGCTACTGGCGGCGAAAAAAAATAAAGCAAATCTGGATAGAGATTGTCGGTTGATATTTGATTTCACTTGCCAAGGCCTGAGCGTTTGTCGTGTTGGAGCTAAAGAACAAATTACATTCACAGAGCTAAACTATCGACTACAAATCATCAGTGAAATACTTTGTGTTAAACGACTATTAGGGAGGAGCCAAAGTACCCATTTTGTCATAAGTGAATTCAAGAAAGCGGCGGAAAACCGAGCGTGTGCGCGCTGGCGATGACAGTGCGGCTCAGGCCTACCGAATTGTGATCCAACAAATAATGACAACGCAACATGAAGCCCTCTTGCGGCTGCGCCGCCCAGTTTGCGAGCAAACTGGGCTACCCGTTTTTCAACAATTTCTTATTGAGACTGAGTTGCATCGTTCTTACTTGTTTTTGCGTGCTTCTTGAGACTGATTATCTTTTGGTGGAAAATGCAAGCTTTTGGCATTTAAGTACTTAGAGAGCGTTGGACTATTGACGACTCTACGCTAAGATTCGTAATAGAAGTTGAGACTGAAGCGAGTAAAAACAGTTTCTGTCTTCTTCATTAACAATGCAATTTAAGCACATTTACCTACTCAGTACAAACTAAGGAGTCGAACTCATGGACAAAGCAATGTTAGACATTATGAACGAAATTCTGAAGCACGAATGGACAGGCGTTGCTCAATACTCTCAAGCCGGTTTTGTGGTTTCTGGAGTTTGGCGAGAAGTTTACTCCCCCATGTTCCTGGGAAGTGCTGAAGAGTCGTTTGGTCATGCCAAAAAAATCGGCGAGAAGATTGTTGCACTTGGTGGGGTTCCGAGCGTTGAACGCAACCAAGTCCATCAATCAAACGATTTAACCGAAATGCTGAAAGCTGGTTTAGAGTTTGAATCCAAAGCGGTCAACCTTTACCAAGAAGCACTTGAGATGGCCGATGGCAAAAATCGCCCTTTGGTTATCTTGCTCGAAGAAATTTTGCTTGAAGAGCAAGAAGGTGTCGATCACTTAACATTGATCTTAAACGACCAGAACACTTCGAGTGGTATCGCTGGCGGAGCCGCTTCAAAGGTAGGCTAAGCGGCGGAAAGAATAGCTGATTCAATCTGCGTAGACACGATTCAGTTCTACGCAGATTCAGCTTGCCAGATCTTCAGGTGACAGTTTTCGTCTGCCTGAACTTGTTTTTTTGACACTTTTTCGTCGATTTTAGCCTGTTGAATCATCTCAGGCAGTGCTGAGCCAATCCCTAGTGCGGCTCTCAGGGCCGAAACTTGATTGGCTGAGATCGAGGTGGTGTTTTGCGTAAACCAGCCAGCGTGATCTCCTCCGTAGCTTTGGGTGCGGAGCTCTAAGTGGCTTTGGTTATTGACTTTAAAGCAAGCGACAACGACTGTTCTTTCTCCTTCAACAGGAGAATCAATCGTTTGAATTATCGATTCGTAGTCGGTCTTCATAAAATACAACTCTTTTTTAGGGGCTAGATGAAATTGAGACTCGTTCTCATCTACTCGCAATTATTCAACATTTGTGGGTAAATGTCAATGGTTTCTACTGTTTTTGCCTAATTTACTCAGAAATCTCGCGATATTAACCCGCAGTCACCGCGGATTTGCTCTATTATCCCTTCTATCAAGGCTCAAACGGCCTGAGGCGGTTGACAGGCAGGCTTGGAATTTCTAGGATTTGCTGTTTACTTCGGCCTATTTGTCGACGCCAGTAGAGCTTTCGACATCCAAATAAAGAATGTTACACCGGGGAAGCGTAGATTATTTCCTCGGCTTGGTAGTTAGAAAGAAATCGAATCATGGCAGTTCCAAAGCGAAAACACTCAAATTCTCGAACCGGTAAGCGTCGTGCACACGACTCCTTAACCGCTCGCCAGCTTTACACTTGCCCTAAGTGTAATAGCCCGATTCCTACCCATGTGGTTTGCCCAACTTGTGGCACCTATATGGATCAGAATCGCGAAATCGTAAAAGACGAACTATCTTCGGCCGAATAGTCCCCAGATCGACTCTTGGTCTGAATCTTTGATCGCTGATCTCATTCAAGTGGTTTCTCCGTTTGATTGGCTTCAAGCAATCAACGCAGATTCAGCGCTGGGGGTGATGAATCATTAGCGGAGTATCTAAGAAGTGGGAAAAATCGCATTTTTGTTCCCCGGTCAAGGTGCACAGTACGTGGGCATGGGCAAGCAATTGGCTGAGTCCTCTGATGCTGCTCGTGAGCTATTTCAACGCGCCGACGAAACACTCGGTTATGAACTCTCGAAGCTTTGCTTTGAAGGGCCTGCCGAACAACTTGACTCCACCGTTCATAGCCAGCCTGCGTTGTTATTATCAAGCGTGGCTGCTCTTGAATCGCTTAGAACCGAATCACCTGATGTGCTTCTCTCTTGCGAGGGAACCGCTGGTTTAAGCCTGGGTGAATACACGGCCATGGTCTTCGCTGGTGCGATGGAATTTGAAGACGCACTGCGGGTTGTTCAAATTCGTGGCCAAGCTATGCAAGCTGCTTCCGACGCTATACCCAGCGGTATGGTCAGTATCTTGGGAATGGACCGCGAACAGGTTCAAGCCATCTGTGACGAAGCCCGGCAAGACGAAGTGCTACAAATAGCCAACTTGCTGTGCCCGGGCAACATTGTTGTTTCTGGCTCAAACGGCGCCTGTCAAAGAGCGGCAGAAGCGGCTGAAAAAGCAGGAGCCATGAAGGTGATTCCTTTGGCGGTTGCCGGGGCGTTTCACACAGAAATCATGCAGCCTGCTGTTGAGAAATTAACGGCTGCTCTAGAAAATGTGACGATCTCGAAGCCTAAAATTCCTATCGTTTCCAATGTCGATGCCAGTACACACGAAGACCCCGAGGAAATCCGCCAACTGCTGATTCAGCAGGTTTGCTCCAAAGTGCTGTGGGAAGACTCAATGGGGTACTTACTAGGACAAGGCTTTGACGAGTTCTATGAAATTGGGGCCGGCAGAGTCTTACGAGGACTACTGCGACGGATTTCACGAAAAATTCCTTGCACCAATATCTCAGCCTAATCGACATCAATTCAAGAATTATTTTAGAGAATCAAATCATGAGTGACACAGCTTACGAACATTTAAAGGTTGACTTATCAGGCCAAACCGCGATTGTTACAGGTGCTTCGCAGGGTATCGGTAAAGCGATTGCAATCGCACTCGGGGCCTGTGGGGCGAAAGTTGCCTGTGCAGCCCGTAACGCTGAGAAATTGGCCGAGACGGTCAAAGCTATCGAAGATGCCGGTGGTGAAGCTGCCGCCTTCAGTTGTGATGTGACGAACAAAGACAGTGTTGAGTCCGTCGTAGACGCCGTGATCGAAAAATGGGAGAAGATCGACATTCTCATCAACAACGCCGGGGTGACTCGTGATAAATTGTTGGTTGGAATGTCGGATGAAGATTGGGATCTAGTGATGGATACCAATTTGAAGGGGACATTCCTCTTCACCCGTGCTGCTGCTAAATTAATGCGACGTAAACGGACTGGTCGGATTGTCAACATCAGCAGTGTTTCTGGCTTGATCGGCAACCCTGGCCAAGCGAATTACTCTGCTTCCAAGGCCGGTGTCATCGGTTTCACTAGAACGGTTAGTAAAGAATTGGCCGGAAAAAAAGTGATGGTGAACGCCATTTGCCCTGGTTTTATCGCCAGTGACATGACCAAAGCACTTGGGGAAGTCGTGATGGGAGAAGTCAAAAAACGTATTCCATCCAAAAGAATTGGCGAGCCAGAAGAAATTGCAGACGCCGTTTTGTTCCTTGTGAGCAAGCATTCCAGCTATATTACTGGCCAAGTGCTAACTGTTGATGGTGGGATGACAGTCTAAATAAATATCTGCTATGATGATAAGCTGTTGTTGGGAAAGCTGTTAGCTGGAACAGCAGCAAAATGAAGGTGTTTTGCTATTTTCACTGATCGGTAGATTTTACCATAAACTAGGCAGGTTCCATCTTGACCTGTTTTATGGAAAACCTCTATCTTGTGAAGCTTACGGTAGTTGCCTGATTTCAGACTTTAAATTACATTAAAAAATACAACAAATTAACAATACAACCAAATTACTTTGGTACTTCGGAGGGATTAACAAGTGAGCATTCAAGAACGCGTGTTCGAGATCGTATCTAATCAATTGGGCGTCGATAAAGACAAAATCACACTAGAAAGCTCTTTCATCAACGACTTAGGTGCCGATTCACTCGATACCGTTGAATTAGTCATGGAGCTAGAAGAAGAGTTCGACGTCGATATCCCTGAAGACTCGGCCGACAAAATTGAAACTGTGGGTCATGCAATCAGCTTTATCGAATCTGCACAAGACTAGAATTTAACTAGCAAATACTGAAATCCCTTTATCTGTCTTACGGAGTGGTACGATCATATGAAACGACGAATTGTCGTAACTGGAATGGGTGTTATCACATCGCTAAGTTGTAAGCTCGATGATTTCTGGCAAAAACTTACTGCGGGTGAAAGTGGTGTCCATACTCTAAAGTTGATCGATACCGAGGGATTCAAGGTCAAATTTGCTGGTGATATCTACGATTGGGATCCTAGTAAATACTTCGAGCATAAGGAAATCAAACGGGCTGAACGTTTCTCACAGTTAGCTATGGGTGGCGGAGTTGATGCCATCAATCACTCGGGAATTGATTTTTCAAAAGAAGATTCATTTCGCTGTGGGGTGATTTTGGGGTCCGGTATTGGCGGACTTCAAACAATTGAAACCCAGGTGGAAAGGCTTTTAAGCAAAGGCCCTTCCAAGGTATCTCCGCTAACGATTCCCAAGTTGATGCTGAATGCGGCTGGTGGAATCATCTCAATTCGCTATGGCTTACGGGGTGCTAATTACACGGTGGCTACCGCTTGTGCCAGTGCCACCAATGCAATAGGTGACGCACTGAAATGTATTCAATATGACGATGCCGATGTGATGATCACCGGTGGAACCGAAGCGGCCATTACCCCGATGGGTATCAACGGTTTTGCCAACATGAAAGCACTTTCAACTCGCAACGATGATCCTCCACGTGCCAGTCGACCATTCGATAAAGATCGAGATGGGTTCGTCATGAGCGAAGGGGCCGGAATTGTAGTGTTTGAAGAGCTTGAACACGCCAAGGCTCGCGGTGCAGAAATCTATGCCGAGATACTAGGCTTCGGTTGCAGTGGCGACGCCGGGCATATTACCTCGCCTGATGAACAAGGTCGTGGCGCAGCCCGAGCAATGGAAAACGCATTGCGAGACGGTAGGGTAAACGCTGACCAAATCGGATACATCAACGCCCACGGAACTAGCACGCCTGCTGGTGACAAAGCCGAGACGGTTGCCATCAAACGAGTGTTTGGTGATAAAGCCAAAAACATTTCTATCTCCAGTACAAAAAGTTCGCTCGGGCATTCGCTAGGTGCCAGTGGAGGAATTGAACTAATCGCTTCCATTATGGCCATGAATACTGGCGTCATTCCACCAACGATCAACTTAGAGACGCCTGACCCAGAGTGCGATTTGGATTACACCCCCAACGAAGCACGTGAGCGACAAGTCGAATACTCTATGAGCAATAGCTTCGGATTTGGCGGTCACAACGCATCGGTCGTCTTGGCAACCTACAAAGACTAACCGGACAGCCTCACTTTCGACTTAAAATCAGGCATCAACTCAATTGAAATCATCACAGCCAACCCTTATTTAGGGTTGGCTGTTGCTTTTCTGTCTCGTAGGTACGATGATCAAGGTAAAGGAATTGCCCTGTTGAGGTGATCGGTTCGTTTGTGTCTTATCGTGTAAGGAGATTTTGGGTTGAGCAAGATCAAGGTTTCTTGTCCATGCTGCGGTGTCTCTCTGAATGCTGATGCCAACTTGGCAGGCAGTACGGTTCGGTGCCCCAAATGCGTAAGCCCCGTGCTCATCAAGCGGCCCAAGGCAGAATCCGATTTAGCACAACCGGTCGAAGCTTCGTACGAGACACGTGTCACAGACGAAGATCTTGAGACAGAAAAAGCGTGCCCTATGTGTACGCACGTTTTGCAGAAGCAAGAAAATCTTTGCCCAAAGTGCGGTTATCATCTTGTACTAGAAACTTATTTCGAAGATCTCGCAGAAGAAAATCTTCAGCGTAGAGATCCCCCCAAAACCAAGGCAGAAGCATGGTTTGAAAGTCAACTGTACGACTACACAGGTGCAGATGAAGTGAAATTATTTTCCATCATCTTTCTCGTGTTTATTTCACTCTTTTTAGTTGTGATAGGGACCGTCAAATTTGGCGGCTACAGTTTCTTCTTTTCGTTTCCCACGATAGGTGGAATGTGGTTTGTTTGGTATAAGGCCATGCAAATTTTTGGGGTGCTGCCTGACCCTAATCGAGAGCGGCGATTGCAAAAGGAACTGGCTTCGAATCCTGCAATGGTGAACCCGCCTTCCTTTGTAACTAGCGAGTCCTCTCTTGAATCTCAGGCGATGTCAAGCGTTCCTGCAATTTCAGCTCCGGTTTCATCACAAGGTGGTGTGGATGCCTTTAAGGGTACGGCATTAGTTCCCGAGCCAATGCCGGA
>NVWB01000394.1 GCA_002733575.1 Blastopirellula sp.
GCAGTCATCCGTCAAGGCAACTGGAAACTGATCGAACACTTCGAGACCGGCAAACTAGAACTCTACAATCTAAAAACCGACATCGGTGAAACGACTGATCTTTCAGAACAAGAACCGAAACGAACTGCCGAACTTTACCAACGATTGAGAGCGTGGCAGAAAGAGGTGGATGCCGATATGATGTTGCCGAACTTGGAGTTTATGAAGTAGGATGTAAAGACAAGAATTTGGAGGAGAAATACTCAGTGACCGTTAATCATTTAATAGTAATAGTGCTCTTGTTTTTTGGGTGTCCACTATTCTTGGGGAAGTTCACTATGGTTCTTCCGTTTCTAGTCAAGCTTTGCAACGATAAACCCGCGACTTTTGATGGTCGTCTCGAGTTTTCGTGCAGTTCTTAATTTTCATTGCAAAACCATTCTTAATAAACCCGCGATTGAAGATCGGCTATCATGGTTTGACGCTGGTGTTTATCTATCACACAGTGATTTATGCCTTGGCAGGGATCATTGTGTGATTAAAATGAAAAAAGAATGATCTACCTCTATTGGCAAACTATACTAAACAGTGGCATAGTGCGCTATTGAATAATTTTATTGAATAATGGCGTGTCTGCTTCTGTTATCAATAAAGTTCAATCCGTCAGTGAAATTCGATGAGCCAAACTCCTGAACCCTATCTTGCTCTTGAAACAACAGCTTCTGACCCTACTCCGCTTCAACGATTTTCAAAGACCTGCGCTGTAGCGATTGGATTAAGTCTCATCCATCTGCTGGCAACCTTATTGTTTTGTCTGATCACGGGCAAGGTTTCTCAGCAATACCTCGTGATCTTTGCTGAAAGAGAATTGTTACTTCCAGCTACCAGTCAGCTGTTGGTTCTATTCTTTGAGAAGTTGTATTATTATGGCACAATTCTTCTGTTTGCCATTATTCTGATTGATACTCCTGTAATGTTGGGCCTGCAATATCTATCAGAGAAAAAACGCTGGATCTCTCGTCTCTGGTTTACCTCATTTCCGGTCTTTATGGTTGCCTTCAGTGGATTGATTCTTTTTTTGCTGTCTGAGTCGCTTGCCAATCTTTCTACAACCTACCCGCCAATTGCTGAGCGTAATTCTGAAGAACCCGCTGTTAAGCAAATCGCAAAAGCAACAACAGTGATGCCAGAGATTGTGAAACCAAAAACAGTCAAGCCCGAAGTAGAGGAAACTCCGGCTGAGCACAAACCTGAAGAGCCGGTAGTTTGGCCCAAGGTAGAAGAACCATCAGTCAAGCCGAATACAAATGAACCTATCGTCAAACCCCAGCCAGAGGAAACCCCGGCTGAGCCCAAGATTGTTGGACCGGTAGTCATACCTAAGATTGAAATACCGAAGATCAATATACCCACGATAAAACTACCTAATCTAAATCAATCTAAAATAAAATTACCCAGAGTAGTAATACCCTCGGTTGATCCCAATAGAAACATTCCTCCCTATGAGCCTAAGCCAGAAGTACCAACGCCTGACTCCACCGCAAAGATTCCGTTAGTTGAGCCCAAAGTTGAGATACCAACACCTGAACCCATGCCAGAAGAACCTGGTGCGGAGGGCGAACCAACTCCCTACGCAGATTTACCAGATGGCAAATCCATTTACCATCGAGTTTTAGTCGGCGAGGCCGACGAAACTGGGTGGTGTGTTGCGGACTCAACCCGCGGTAATTTTTCCGTTGAACTCCCTGCCCCGTTTACAGACTCCATGACCAAGTTGGCTACCACAACATATGGAATTAGAGTCTTTCATACAGTGACTAGCAAAGTTGTCGGTCAACCTGAGTATCATGCGTTGCAAACCGAAATGATTAGCAAACGCAAGGTTTCGGCACAAGTCTTTGTCAATCGAATTGTTAAAGGGTTGGAGAGCAAAGGGACCACGGTAACACGATCTGATCTCACACTCGGCAATCTACCAGGCGAACGATTAAGCATGAGAACCAAAGTCGCCTCAGCAGAAATGGCATTGGCCAGTTCGGCCACCAGTGATTATCAGGTACTCATCGAGTGGAATTCTACAACTGCCGAACCGACCGAGGAAGAAATCGAACGCTTCTTTTCCTCGTTCAAAATTGCGGAGCCGCAAAAGTAGCCGCAGGTTGATACCTCTGGATTCATCACACGGTGAATACTTAAACTGAATGATTTTGTAACACTTCGAGCCATCCGTTCGATACTTTACCCGAGCCTGGGACAATCTCGGGTAAAGTAGGCCAGTGGACTACTTTTGAGTGCGCATAAAAAAACGGGCAGCTTTGGGCTACCCGTTTTTTTTCTTGAATCTGATTGATCCTGGTATTAATCAGAATTCTCTTTTTCTTTACGCCGTCGCCGAGCCGCACCGAATCCCATGCACAATGTGCCAAGGCCGAAGATGGCGAGGGATGTTGGTTCTGGGACTTGAGGAATCTCCTTGTCATCATAAGTGAATCCGTTGATTAAGAAATGCTCTTGCGTTCCTTTCGTTTCACCTTCATCTCCTAAGCAATTTCTGAATAAAGACTTACCAATTCAAGGCAACGGTAATTCCGTGAAACGACTCGAAACGGACTAAAAAATCCAACTCTACTTCACTCTCTCAATCGGCTTTTGAAAAGCGAAGCGAATAAACAGGCGGCTGGCCTTTCGGCAGCCACCCTGCAAGGCTTTAACTTGCGTATTCCGCTTACTCAATGCCTGCCGCGCCAGGGTACCAGGCCGGTAGTTGTTGGGCTGGTTGTTTGAAGGCTTTCATGATTTTCTGGGGCACATGATCTTTGTGTACGATGATCACGTAGACGTGGCGGTTAAACCAATCGTCGTAGAGAGTCCAGACGCCTTTGTGGCCGTTTTTCTCGCCCCAACTGTTTTCAACCAACCACTTGGCCGGGTGCCCTTCTTGGACATCGACGCCCATGAAGACCATCGCGTGGTTGGATGTGCCGCCACGGTATTTCACTTGGTCTGCTTTGCTGATCGACAAATCCAAATCAAACAAAGGGCCGTAGTCGAACAGGTCGGCGGCCATGATGCCATGTTCGCTTGATTGATCTTTGCCCACATCGGCAGCAAACCAGACTGGCCGGTTATCAATCACCGAGTTCATCGCAATCTGCTTCATTTGATCGATGGGTATATTCACAAAATTCATGTCTGCGCGGCCTACCATGTTCTTGGAACGCTTGAACTGATAGTGTTTCATATATGGATTGACTTGGTCGTTATACAAACAAACATATTCATTCAATTTCAAGTCGACAAATTCTTGGTAGAATTCTTTCGGCGTGATGACCCCAGTTGTCGCCAGTTTTTTGTTTTCAATCGAGTCGTCGTCTTCATTCTCTTCGTCGTCAGCCTTGTCATCATCATCACCCTCTTCGCTTGATGATTTCTCTGGCTTCACTTCATACCGCCATTCAAACTGGCGTGGTGGTTCGCCGATGTTGATAACTAGAAAACGGTAGACTTCGGCAAGTGCTTTGCGTTTGTATTCACGCAGATCTTTGATCGAAGCACCTTTTTTGTGCATGTTGTGAAGTGCAACCGCATCGTGGCGTAATTTGCGTTCCAGCACGGTATTCATGCGGCGTGTATTCTCGCTACTGTGAGTTTCCGGCATGACATCTTGTGGCACCACACCATATTTGTCGACCAAATCAGCGACATAGTTCCACCAACCGCCATCGCCGAGTGTCCACTTGTGGACGAGTTCCCACTCGCGATCAAGATAATTGGTGTCGCGCATTTCGATCATGTATTCAAGGAACAGATTCGATTTTTCCAGCTTATCCCAAAAGTGCAGATAAGCGGCCGAGAGTTCAATCTTCTCCAGCTTGGCGTTTTTCATCGCACGCGGACGCATGGTATTCAAACCAGCAAACAACCAGCAACGTCCACTGGCACCCTGATTGGTAATGCCGGCGAACTTGATCTTGTGACTGAAGTGCCCGTTGTGGCCTCGCAAGATGCCGCGATTAAGGGCCAGTTTGTCTATATCATTATTAGTCACCGCGTTCTGCGTAATTTGGGTTTGCGTATCCAACTCAAATTCATCTTGCAGTTGACGAATCAAATCAGGCGTCAACTCGCCCTCTTCCCCCAACACCCAACTGGCGGAAAAATTCACAACAAACAAAGCGAACAACAGATATTTAACAGCAGGTTGAAACATAGCGTAGTCTTTCCAAAGGGCAGCTTGCGATTGAATTGGTGCCTGGCACGGTTTTACCCCAGCCAGCGAATCGCCAGTCTATAATTTTAATCGAATTGAGATTGGCTTGAAAGAGTGTACGTGGGACGCGGTGTGTAGGTCAAAAAACTGACATCCCAAATCAATCCTCTAATTGACTAACAACGTCGTCATCAAATGATGGATAAACATTCCATTCCCAGAGAGAATGCAATGTTGCGAGAACCAGCATAAAACGAATTGCGGATTTGACAGAAACTCCATCCTTCACGAAAACCAGAATGCAAAGCACAGTTATGAGAGTGAGGAACACGAAAGCAGTCCAGCGGGCCCACGAGTGTTTGAGCCATAGTCCGATGCCAAGCGGCAAGAACCATAGCCCCATGAATCGCGAGTACTGTGAACTACTATCAATAACCAGGAAAACAGCACCAGCAAAAATGCAGCATCCTGCAAAAAATGCAATTCCACCCCTGGGCCATCGGAGATCAAACCAACCATTCATATAAATCGAGACACCCAGCTAAGGCCAATATAAAGCAATATAACAAGCGACTGCCGGATCCAAACATTAGCATTCTCACACTGTCCAGCGATTATCCAGGCTGCACATACAAGGCCTGCAACTTCAATTGAGCTGCCCGTGGCAATGTTCATAGCACGGTCAGTCACAAGCCATGGGGTGATTAGTGAACCACCCTTAGCACGGTGCAGTTCCCGAGCCGCAAGCATACTGTAGCCGCCGTATACTGATCCAATTACAGCAACAATCCAAGTTGTAGGATTGCGAAGGATGTTGGAGTTTCGGAAGTCGCTAAAGTCGGACATAAAATTCTTGTGTTGGTCTTCAGGATTAAACTGTAAGAGCAGTGCATTGCTTTACTACGTTATTGTGGTGCAATGCAGCACCATAGAAGTGAATATATCACAAAGTCTAGGTGTTTACCACAGAAATCTGAAAACTGAATTCCCAATCAATCAACTTAATCCTCTTTGGACAAATCAAGGAAAGCAACACACGATGGGTTTCCGACTGGGACGTATTCTCCGGTGAATCGGAGCTTGCCTGTTTTGTGATTCACTTTGAACACGGCGATGTTGTCGGCTCGCTGATTGCAACAATAGAGGAAGTTGCCTGTCGGGTCAAAGTTGAAGCTTCGTGGATAATTGCCTCGGGTCCACTGTTCACCGACATACGAGAGTTTGCCGTCAGGGCCGACTGAGAATATGCCGATGGTATCGTACAATCGGTTGCCTGCATAAACAAATTTTCCATCGTCTGAAACGAGAAGCTCAGAGCAAAAGTTACTGCCGGCAAAGCCTGGCGGTAGTGTCGAGATTGTTTGCCGTGAAGCGAGCGTGCCTTTTTCAGCGTCGTAGTCAAACAACACAATGTTCGAGCCTTCTTCCTGAATCGAATAGAACCATTTTCCATCAGGGTGAAAATGAAAATGTCGTGGTCCATCACCTGGTGGTAGCGAGACCGATGCTGGCGTGTTGGGCGTGAGTGTTCCTTTTTTAGCGTCGAATTTCCAGACGTAAATTTTGTCTAAGCCCAAGTCAACATGCAGCACGAAACGGCCAGAAGGGTCAGACTGAATCATGTGCGCATGGGTGCGGTCGTGCCCACTAAAAGCAAAACTGCCCGCAGGTGCATTGGCCGATGTCGTTGGCCCGATTTTTCCTGCATCGACCTTCACATCGGTCGCTTTGCCGAGTTGCCCATCTTTGAGAATTGGAAGCACACTGACCGAACCGCCAAAATAATTGGCCACCAATAAATGTCGACCTGATGGATGAATGCTGACATAAGTTGGGCCAGCTCCGCCAGAGGGAACCGTGTTGAGCAAGGTCAATTTCCCATCTTTGGGACCAACCGAGAACGCACTGACGGTCCCTTGCTTGTCGTCTCCAACCCGATCTGTTTCATTGGCAGAATAAAGTCGCGTACCACTCTCGTTTATTATCAGCGAACTAGGGCTGGTGCCCATCCGGTAAATACCGGCCGGTTTCATCGCCCCGGTCGATCGATTCACTTGAAACAAGTGGATGCCTCGTCCATTGCCAGGCGGCAGATCCACCTGAGTCGACAGCACATCTTTCAGCGGAGAACTGAATGTACCAACATAAGCCATCAGCGGCCTGCCGGGTGCCTTCGCTTGTGCTTGCACCCAACCAGGCAGAAGCAATAGAACCCCTGCTGCCAGCAGTGCGGTTGGTAAAAATGAAGTTCTGAAACGAGCAAATAAATTCATAACCAAGATTCGTCTTCTATCAGTGATGGTGGGGGACGTTTGAAATGCCAGGGCAACTGTTCAAGCAAAGCTTGCCAGTATTCTGAACAGCCGATTATAACATCCACAGCGAAGCTATTCAAACAGCATGCAAATGTCGGGAGATACTGAGAAAAGTAGCGACTTCGATAAAAGTCCTCACGCTAAGCCTCGAAGCCGCTAAGAAAGGAAGAAGAAGATATAACCACCAAGGCTCTAAGACACAATGAACAGAAAGAAAAGATTTAGCCACGAAAAACACGAAAATCACGCACGGTTTTCTTCCCACTTTTTCGTGAGTTTGGTGTCTTTTGTGGTAGGAAAGTAGGAAGCGTGAAAAAGCCTCGTAGGGTGGCCTGTTC
>NVWB01000395.1 GCA_002733575.1 Blastopirellula sp.
CTGTCATAAACGTCGAGAACATGGCAATTTCACTGTCCTGAACAAGAACCCATTTTGAATGGGTGCCGGGCAAACAAAACAGGCCCTGATCAGATGAGCCAAGTGAAAGTGCGCCAATCAACAAAGTTTCTTCACCACGCATAACATCAGGCGTCCCGTCGAAGGATGTACCGCAAATTCCCGGTATGATGCGAACATCGTGCTTGGTGTTATTAACAATTTGCACCCCCTGCGCGAGCTCGCAAGGACCGACGTTTCCGGAGAGGTAAGGCACCTCAACCCAACCACCAGCGCTACCGATCATGCCGCACATCAATACCGGTAGTTTCGGCCAGGTTTCAAACCAGTCTTTGCAATGATCTTCAAGCGTTCCGGCAAAACCTCCATTTTCCACATTAAGTATGCCGGAAGTGCGTGCAATTTTTTCTAACAATTCTCCGGTTCGGGATATCAAATAAGCACGAAAGCTGCTTGTGCCCCAGTCGACAAAGATTATTGCCGGTTTATGTTTTGTGTTCATTACCATTCGGAAATCGAACCATCCTCATGGCGCCACAGGGGCGCGCGCCATTGATGTCCGGTCTTGGCACGCTCAATAACAACTTCCTCATTAACGCGTATGCCCAGGCCGGGGCCTTGGGGTATGGAAAGGTTTCCATTCGTCAGGTTAAATCCATGGCCCGGCATAACATAGTCGTTGATATCGCCACCTTTATTGTAATGAATACCCAGACTTTGTTCCTGAATAAAAGCATTATAACAAATGGCGTCTATTTGCAGGGAGGCTGCAAGTGCAATCGGCCCAAGCGGGCAGTGCGGCGCCAGGGCGACATCATAAGCTTCTGCCCAATGTCCAATGCGTACCATTTCTGAAATGCCACCCACATGCGCCACATCGGGATTGATAATACCTGCAGCCCGTTTTTCCAGCACTGATTTGAAATCATAACGTGAATGCAAACGCTCGCCAACAACAAGAGGAATAGAAGTAGCACGGGCAAGATCGGCCATTGCATCAATCTGGGTTGAAACAACTGCATCCTCGACAAAAATCGGGCGAAGGTGCTCCAATTCTTTCAGCAGGATTTTTGCCATTGGATAATGAACGCGCCCATGAAAATCAAAGGCCAGGTCCAAATCCACCCCAACTGCCTGGCGCAATTCTGAAAGTTGGCGAACAATTGCATCTACTTTCTTGTAGGTATCGACAATTTGCAATTCCGCACAGACATTAAATTTAACTGCAGAAAATCCCTTGCCCATCATCTCCTTTACACCGCTGACAAGGTCAGTTGGGCGGTCACCGCCAATCCAGCAATAACTGCGGATATGATCGCGTACGGGTCCGCCCAGCAAGGCGTGTATCGGCGCATCGTGAAAATGGCCCTTGATGTCCCATAGTGCCATATCGATACCTGATATAGCACTCATCAGCACAGGTCCGCCGCGATAACACCCATTGCGGTAGATGCTTTGCCAAATATCTTCAATATTCAGCGGATTGGATCCGATCAAAAAGTCTTCAAGTTCACTAATCTTAGCGGCCATTGTCTCGGCATGGCCCTCAAGCACAGGTTCACCCCAACCGCACAATCCTTCATCTGTTTCGATTTTCAAAAACAACCACCTGGGTGGAACAAGGAAAGTTTTAAGCGCAGTAATCTTCAAGTTTTTCTCCAGTATCGAGATAATCGATCAAAGCGGGTGCTGTTGCATACTCAAACCACCATCGGCGGTCAGGCATGCTGCATTAATAAAAGGACATTCATCGGAAATCAGAAAGACCGCCGCCATGGCGATTTCTTCAGGTGTGGCGATCTTCCCGCCAGGATGCAGTGCAAGAGTCTCGGCTTTTGCCTTATCAGGGTCTGGAAAGCTGTGCCAATATTCTATTGCAATTCGGGTTTCCACATATCCAGGCGCCAGTGCATTAACCCGCACTCCCTTGCTGGCATATTCTAGGCCTAACGATTTGGTCATGCCAAGCAGGGCATGTTTAGCAACAGGGTAGGGAAATGTGTGAGGAATAATGGTAAAACTGTGAGTTGAAGCAATGTTAAGAATTACCCCGCCACCCTGCTCAATCATCTCAGGCAGCAGAAGTTTACTGCAATTCCATGCGCCTTTCAGGTTTACATCAAAGCAACGTTGCCATTCTTCATCGCTTGTTTCCAACGGTTCATGAAATACATTGACACCCGCATTGTTTATCAAGGCATTTATCGAACCAAATTGTTTCCGGGCTGCTGTGACGGCGTGCTGAATGGCTGTTTTGTCTGTAATATCTGCCTCAAACCAGCCAATTCTGGCAGGATCTGCTTCAATATCAATCACCCGTTTCTTCAGCCGATCACCATCCTTGTCAACCAGGAAGACCGAGGCTCCTTCATTCAAGCACGCCTTGGCAATCGCCAGACCAATGCCTTGTGCTGCTCCAGTAATGAATATGCGTTTGTTGGATAATCTATCGGCCATATCTTTCCTCAATTATTTTGTATTTCTTTGATTGCGAAAGCTGCACCCACCCGGTCGAAACAGGGTTCAGCGTCCGGTCATTGATTGGCCACGAACACGCCGTTCGATGAGGGTTTGCAGCACCACTGATACAACGATAACAAGACCGAATACCAGTTGCGTATAGAAGGCATTGATACCGGCAGAAACAACTCCGGCATTGATGGCACCGATGATGTAAGTTGCCACAAAAGTACCGACAATTGAGCCGGTTCCACCGAATACAGAAGTGCCACCAAGAAATACCGAGGCAATGGTATTAAGCAGGAAACCTTCACCGGTTGTTGGCCAGAAATAATATCCATAAATTGAAGTCATCAACCCGGCAAACACCGCAAATAGTCCAACCAGGGTGAAGGCACGCATTTTTACCGATACTACGTTCACACCCATCAGTCGCGCACTTGTCTGATTATCACCGACCAGAAATACGTGGGCGCCAAATCGTGTGCGATTAAGCAGGGTCCAGGCGACTATGCCAAGAATAATCATCCACAGGGTTTGTATCGGAAAACCAAAAAAAGGCTCGCGGAAAATCGCATGCATTTCAGGGTATTCTTCAGCTGTCAGAGGAACACCGGTGCCGTTCATCAGTACAAGCTCAAGCCCTCGAAATAGGAATGACGTACCGATAGTAATGACAAGAGAAGGAATATTCAGTTTGGCAACCAGAAAGCCGTTAAACAGACCGCAAAGAGCTCCTGTTGCAAAGGCAATTACCAGTCCGACATACCAGGGGAGACCACCATAGGCCGTTGCGATACAAAACATCGCGGCTCCCAGCGCCATGATCGAGGGAAACGACAGGTCAATCTCGCCGGTAATAACAACAAATGTCAGCGCCAGCGCAATGATACCGAATTGCGGAGACGTTTGAGCAAAAGCCACATATATATCAATGTCCAGGAACACAATCGGTGCGGCAACCATAAAAACCATCCACATCGTTAGCCCAACGCCAATAATTCCCAGCTGACTACCATATCTGCGCAGTACGGATGGTGCAGCAATGCGGTTACTGGCCGGCTTGGTATCTTCTGTTTGAGTATCCATCCTCTTACTCCATCTTGCCTGAGCGCGCGACGCGATAGAGGCTTTCGATCAGCTCATCCATACTAATTTCATCTTTGGTGTAGGTACCGGCTACTTTTCCCCGATCCAGCACATAAAGCCGGTCTACAACCGGGTAAACATGGAATATATTGTGGTCGATAAAAATTGCGGATCGGCCTGCTTTTTTGATGTTGGCAATAAATTCAAGAGTTTTCTTTGTTTCGCTCAAAGAAAGCCCCATGGTGGGCTCATCAAGCACAACAAGTTCGGCTTCAAAATAAAGAGCGCGGGTAATAGCAACGCCCTGTTTTTCGCCACCTGACATTGTTGCAACCACATTATCGGGATGCACCGCAGCGGATGTGAACCCCATATGCTCACTCATCAAGCGGGCCGCTTCGGAGCGCATTTTGTGAACATCCAGCAAACCAAATTTGGTGCGCATTTCGCGGCCCATAAACATATTGCGCCAAATCGGTTGTTTTTCACACAAAGCGCGCTCTTGATAAACGGTTTCGATACCCAGTCCGCGCGCACGAGCAACGCTCCAGTCATGGATCTTTTTCCCCTTGAAGTGGATTTCACCACCGGCATCAGGACGGTGAAAACCCATGATGGTTTTTACCATCGTTGATTTGCCAGCGCCGTTATCGCCAAGCAATCCAACGATTTCTCCACGGTTTACCTTGAAATCAATGCCGGATATTGCACGAACTTCACCAAAGGTTTTTGATACATTGCGCAATTCGATTATCGGCGCAGATGTTGCGTTGCTGTCTGAAGCCATTTTTTTCTCGAGTAATTGTGTCAACCGATTTCAACCATGGTGGGAACAATGCTGCTCCACCATGGTTTTTGATGTGCAATGGGTCGCTGGTCAGCGAATTTCCAGCGCCGCAAGCGGTGCAACAATATCTACATTGCTGGCGTCAACAAAGGCCCCGGCTGTATTGATGTGCAACCCCGAAAAGCCATATTTCTTGGTCAGGCAGATATTCAAGATTGGCAAATAACCCTGCAAGTAGGGTTGTTGGTCAATTACCAGGTTCTGAAACCCCTCTTTTACGGCTTTTGCCGTATTGGGTGACATATCGAAGCCTGCAAAATATACATCGCCCGGCTTCAATGAGGCAGCTTTTGCATATACGCCAACATTGGCTGTCAAGCCGCCATGATCGGTTACAACAATCTTGACGCCAGGATTTGCCTTGATCAAACCAACAAATGTGGGTGTGCCAGCATTGGGAGAACCATTGGTGGCACTGTCAATCTCTTGATAAATGACCTTGGCGCCGACTTTTTCAAAAGCCTCGATCACCCCGACGGTCCGTTGCCCGCGGTCTCCACCCTGCCCTTTAAGGCCCCAAACAAAAACTTCTTCACCAGACTTGAGGCCGGTCCGTTTTGCCGCTTCTGATGCAAGTGCAAATCCAGCGGCGTAGTTTGGTGCTCCCACATAACCGAGCCCCTTTGCCGAGTATTGTTTTTGGCTGTCTGGCAATGCGGTGTTCAAGGTGGTGAATATTGTACCTTGTTCAAATGCCCTTTTAACCAGTGGTGCGGTGGCTGGTTCACCACCAAATCCATAGGTTGCAATACCATCGACTTTAGTTGCGAGGGCCTGCTGAATCTGTTTCAGCATTTTATTGGGGTCCCAATCCGAGAAATAATAGGTCACCTTCGGGCCCAGATCGAGCTCTGCCTGAAGAAAGCCGTTATAAACATTATTAGCGAAAACACCGCCTTGTGGGCCTCCTGGAAAAGCGGCGATTTTTACCCCCGCGCACCATTTTGCTGTTGGCTCGGTTGCAGAAAGCATAGAAGGAGCTGCGACCGTCATCATTAGTGCGGTTGCGCACAAGTGTAGTTTCCTTGAAATTGCAAAGTTCATTTCATTCTCCCATATTTTTGCGGCATTGCTCAATTTATGAATTGCCCGCATTAGAATACCGTCTAGTGCTTCCATATATCATCATACAAGTCAATATCATTTGTATGATGATTGCGTTTTTGATATATGGCTATATGATCACACGCGGGCCCGCCATTTTGTTGCGATCCCAATAAAAGCAATTATGGGCGTCACGCCAGTCTGCTCGGCCACTTAGTTATTTGGGCCAAATGAAGGAGTATAACTGTTGTCGGAATATCGTCGAAGACCGGAAGCTCAAGCGGTAGCCAAAAGACCCAGGGTCGGGAAAAGTGTTGTGAACACGCTTGGCAGTGATATTTGCAATGGCTTTTTTGGAGATAGCGAAATTCTACCAAATGAAAGTGATTTATGTATACAATATGGTGTTAGCCGAACGGTCATCCGCGAAACTCTCAATGTGGTTGAATCCAAGGGATTAATAAAAAGAAAATCCCGGGTTGGCACCAGAATTTGCCCGCAAGATGATTGGAATATCCTGGATGAACAGGTGCTAAACTGGCTCGGAGCGGCAATTTTTAAGACAAATATACTTGAATCTGTCCTTGAGGCACGCCGCTTAATTGAACCATTTGCCGCCGAACTGGCAGCCGAGCGTGCAAGCATTCATGAAATTGCCGCCCTGGAAACTGCCTGGCAAGCGATGGCAGATGCCGGTCATGATGTGGAGCTATTCAGCAAGGCGGATATGCAATTCCATAAATTGTTGCTGAAAGCCAGCCACAACAGGGTCTTTCAGCAACTGGAGTATTCATTTCAGGCAGCAATACGCCATTCTATTCAAACCACTGCAAAAGTAGCAGATAGCCTTGATGATGCGGTTGAAACCCATTTTGCTCTGGTTGAAGCGTTACGAATGCGTGATAAACAAGCTGCAAAACTGGCCGTGGATAAAATGCTGGATTTATCAGCGCGAGATATTGCAAAGGCCTCAGTTACGCGCGGCAAAAAGTAAAAAAATAAACATCTTGCTTGCTAAACTAAGACGAGGCAAAAGCGCTTAACATTTGAATTAATGTCAGATGATGTCGACGTATCCACTTTTCTCTCAAACAAACGTGCCTTTACCTCCGGCTTCCGACCTACTGTTTCGAGCATACAGGCCCGTTGTTGGCAAATTTTGACCGGTCAAGTCGTGTCGCAAGCTGGACAATTTATACAAGCAACATTGTCTCTAAGTCCGCATACCAGACCTCCGTGCATCATGCAGCGAATGACCGTTCTGAGCCCAAACTGCCTGTTTTCCGACACCTCGCCAATAACCGCTTTTAAGAATT
>NVWB01000396.1 GCA_002733575.1 Blastopirellula sp.
GCCGAGGACAACGGGCACAGCGGCACCATGGCTATCCCGAAAAACACCCCGGCACCACGTATGTGGAGTGCCTCGCCTTCTCGCCCAATCTGCTCTCGGGCATCCGGAGATGGAAAGGCAAAGATCAGAATTACGATCTGCCCAAGGCGAACCAGTTCGATCTGCAGGTCGAGGTTTCCCGGTACCTCTATCAGGAATGGAAAAAGAGAAATAAGGGAGGATAAGTTGAGGTACTGGACTTTAATCCAGTGATCGTCCACGCACTTGGAATCCCTACTGAAAAGGAATTCCTCAACCCACTCAGTGAGCGCCCGTGGACGATCGCAGGTGAAGGTGAGCCAGTCATGGCTATATTTTAGCACACAGAAATCGAAGTTTGCGAATGGTTAGTCCATAAACCGGAAACTACCGCCGAGATAAGTTGAAATGGGAACATAGTTAGCACCTTCCATATAGGGCATATCTCTCTTCAGCTCTATCGGACACCCATATCCCTAGGCATTAAACCCGAGATTCTTGCAGGCCTTCGAGACAGCGCTGTAGTCAGTCCGTAGACTCCGGTTACTCACATGAGTAATCCCGTGGGCAAAGAATGGTTTTCCTTCAGGGGTGATCAGACATGTGCGGCCTTCAATCTCGGCCAGACGGATGCCGGAACGCTCCTGTGCTACAGACGTGAAAGGCGAAGTTATGATAAGGGCGAGCACCCAGATTGCGATGTGTTTCATATTAGAACCTTGTTATAGGAGGAATTGTTGTAACCAATGAGGTAGCCGGAGGACGTGTCGTGATGATTAAACGTTTTCTAAAAAGTGGTGGGGTCTGCATTGATGTCCGGTTCATGGTAAGTGAATTCGTTGAAGACGGCCACCTCATCTCCCAGATCCGACACGAGGGTGTCGCGCTTCGCTCCAGATGCGATCCACCGCTTTATGATTGCGATTTCAGGCCCAGTCAAAGCATCCCCACTTGGCGGCATGAACTCACCGTCGTCATCGGGGAGTGTCCCCCGAACGATGAGTTCGGATTGTTCAGGATCTCCGGGGATTACAGTCGGGTAGTCGGATCCGTCTGCTCCGGCGATCAGCAATTCATAAGTATCCATTCGCAACCCTCCATTGATCTTGTTCTCATTGTGACAATTATTGCATTTTGCTTCGAGGATCGGGTGAATGTAATCCTGATACACATTTCTCTCGACTACGGATCCCGCGTTTTCCCCAGCATCTGTATTAGCCTTGTTGGTAGTTGAGAGACCAGCGAGTAGGACTGGCTTGAGAACTTCTGGAGCGTATTCTGAAAAATAGTCTAAGCCATGCACCATTGATCCTCCGTAATGGCCGGCAGCGGTGATTAGTAAAGCAGATAGACCTAGAGATAGATAATAGAAGATAGACGAACCTTTTCGAATCCTGAATATGAGGGTGGTAAAGCTCAAGATCACCACTGCAAGACCTGTCCACATATGAAGAGTCATTGCTTTACCGGCAACAGATTCCACTCCCATGAGCAGAAATCCCAGAATGGTTGCTCCGATGGAGCTGATAAAGACAAACGCCAGTATCGCAATGATCGAGGAATCTCCAAACTTCTCGATCATCCCTATATATTGGAGTATCTCGACAATAATAATCAGAAAGAGCATCCCGATCGGCAAGTGCATAAGGATGAGATGGCTGCGCCCGGTCCAGTTGAGGAACCCACCTTCGAGACTTACAGAAGAATTTTCAAAGACCAGAGCCATGATGCCGATCAATAGCGCCCAGACTGCAACACTAACGGACGCGATCAGGACGCTTTTGGTTTTTAGTATGGATTGCAATTTTTTCATAATTATATGTCTTCTGTAAGTGTTCTCGGGGCGGGCCTATAGAACCTCCACCTTCGCCTTGCGATTGTTGTCTAAGCGAAACTCCATCGACTTAGAGCCATCATCTTTTCCGACGGTCACCTTGTAGTCGCCTTTGAAAGCTCTTAGCTTGATCGTCCGGTTGGAGTCCGTAGTCAGGGTTTCGTCGGTCCACCAGTGTTTTTTCATCAGGCGCACCCCCCGACTGACTGGCCGAATCGAGGCCCATTTCACGCCCCCGCGCGGGAACTCGCGAACAGAACTCCCGAATGTTGTGACTGTTAGCACGGCAACAAAAAGACGATGAATAGTAACACCAAATGACGCAACATGATTGTTTCCGGCTGTGGAAGTCTTCAAACGAACTGAAACGAACACGCGGCGCAGCCCTGATGGACATGTGGCGCGCTTGGATGTAACAAATTTATCAAATCAAACTAACTTGGGCTCCGTCTTTCGCCGCTGACTCATAGATTCCTTCAACGATGCGGATATCCCGCAGTCCCATTTCCCCGGGTGTCTTGAAAGTCTTCTCGTTGTTCTTGATCGCCTGAGCGAAGGCATCCAGCAACACGCCTTGCTGGAGAGTTTGCTTGAGTTCGATTTCTTTGCGATTCACAACGAGTCGCTTCGGATTGGGATTTCCGCTGGCGGACTGGCCGAAGACGCTCCCCCGTGGTTGTCCGGGTAAGATCTCGACTGATCCTCTTGGCCCGAGCGTGGTGCATTGATGAAACGACTGGCTGTAGCTGGCGCGACATAGAGCCTGAAAGCCATCTTCGAAAAGCAGTTCGTAGCTCATCGTTTCCTCGACACCTTCTGGGAAGAGATCCGGATGACGTGTCGCCGGGAATCCACGCACCGCTACAGGCTCACGTCCTGTCAAATAGCAAGCTGCCTGAATGGGATAGACGCCGGTGTCGAACAAAACGCCCCCGCCAGCCATCTTCGGGTCAAGCAACCACTTCTTAATTTTGTCCTTATTCGGACCGGTAAGCGCGCGGGCATAACTCCAAGAGAATTCATAGTTCCCGTTGGACAGGTTACCAAAGGCACCGCCGGTCAATCGTTCGGTTGCCATCACGTGATGCGGTTCCCAGTGCAGTCGATAGTTTACGCCCAACAACACGTCCGCCTTTTTCGCTGCGGCAATCATTGCTTTGCAATCCTCGCTCGACGTCGCCATCGGCTTCTCCACCATCACGTGTTTGCCCGCCTTGGCAGCGCGGATGGCGTATTCAGCGTGCATCGAATTGGGTAACGCAATATGAACCAGGTCGATGCGATCATCACTCGCAATCTTGTCGAAATTTTCATAGGAGTAGATGGCGTCCTGTTCGAACCCGTGTTCCTTTGCCCAAGTTTTTCCTTTCTCCACATCCCCGGTGACAACACCCGCTAAACGAACGTGCTGGCAGGAGGCGATCTCGGGGGCGATCGAATTGGTCGCATAACCACCGAGACCGACGATCGCGAGTCCGAGTTGCTTCTTCGGTTCGCCTGCTTGAGCGCGACCGATCATCGCGGGTGCTATGCCGGCTGCTAACATCGCGGCCATGCCGCCTTGATTGAATTGGCGACGACTGACATTTTGGTTTTGTGGATTATCGTTCATTATTGACTTTCAAGTGTTTAGGTTGACTGTGGAGTTGTCGGTGATTTGAGAGCACAAATCGTGAATCGTGATGGTGATGGTATAAATCAATTCATGGTTGCGAGAGTTTGGCGCACGTTGTTGACGAATTCTGGAATGGCGTTGTACGGCTCTTCTTTTTCTTCGTATTCGAGAACGACATAACCGCCGTACTTTGCATCGTGCAGAATCTTCAGCATCCGGGTGAAATCGGCAGATGATGGTTTGCCGTTCACTTGAGTCATCACCTTCAACTGAGCAGTCACCGCGTGGGGGGCGATCCTCGCGAGTTCCGCATAGGGATCCGGCGTAGCCGTCAGATTCGCTGAATCCCAGGTGACACCGAGCCATGGCGAATCGATCGCATCGATCACCTCCAGCAGATAGTTAACGTTCTTCATGATGTCGTGGTTTTCAAGCCCCAGCATCACGCCACGCTTTTCGGCATACGGCAAAGCTTGCTGAAGATTGGCAATAACATTGGCGATAACCTGGTCTTCTGTCCCGGCTTTGACGTTGCCGCGACTGGCGAAAACACGAACGACAGGGGCACCAAGATCGGCAAAGTGGTCGATCCAGGATCGAAAGTATTTCACTTCTTCTGCGGCAAGATCGCTGTTGGGAGCATGTGAGAAGTTATTGCCGATGGCACCTCCGGTGATATCAATTCCCAGCAAATGAGCGCGACGTTTAACTTGGTTAATGTATGTACGATCCAGTGGCTTGGGAAAAAAATACGAAGTCAACTCGGCGCCATCAATCCCAAGTTTCGCGCAGTAGTCCAAAAAACCCAGGATATCGAGTGTGCCGTCGGTTTGTTCACCCTTCCACCATTGCATGTGTGGCTTCAATGAGTAAGCGCTTAGGGCGATCCCTTTGATTCTCGGGTTGATGCGTTCGAACCGGTCTATTGCGAAGGCGGGCGCGGTAATACTTGCGATCGCAGCTGTACCGCAGGTTTGAAGGAAATGTCGTCTAGCAAGTGATTTCATGAGTTCTCCGACTGTGATAATTATTTCGTGCGGGTATTTAGAGTGTTACGCGATGAGTCTTTCGATTACTTTGCCGCCAAACTGACTTAGTTGTTTGAAGCGTCCGGCGTGGTAGTAAGTCAGTTTGTTGTCATCGAGTCCGAGCAGTCGCAGGAGCGTGACGTGAAAATCTCGCACATGATGGACTTCTTCGACAGCGGTTGCTCCCGTCTCGTCAGTGGCACCGATCGTGTGTCCTGCATTGCAACCACCTCCTGCCATCCACATTGTCATGGCGTTGGGATTATGATCTCGTCCATATGCCGTGCCACCCCGAACTCCGTTGTCAGGTGAACGCCCGAACTCTCCACAACATACGATGAGGGTACTCTCTAATAGGCCTCGCTGCTTCAGATCTGCTATCAAAGCAGCAATCGGTTGATCCACGCCTCGGACAAGATTCCCGTGCGCGCGTTCGATGTAATCATGACTGTCCCAAGTTCCGTTATACAGCTGGACAAACCGAACTCCCTTTTCAACCATCTTTCTCGCCAACAGACACTTTCGTCCGAAGGCGTCGGTTGCGTCATTGCCGATGCCGTACTTCGACAATGTTTTCTGGCTTTCTCCTGAAAGGTCGATCGCATCGGGGACTTCGGTCTGCATGCGGAAAGCTAACTCGTAACTTTCCAACCTCGCTGATAACTCCTGGTGTTCAGGATGTTCCTCGAAATGCCGCTGATTCATGCGGGCCAGTAGGTCTAAGTTCTTACGCTGACGCTTGGACGTTACACCAGCAGGCGGTTGCAAATCAAGAATCGGAGAACCGGTAGGACGCAAAGGCGTGCCTTGATAAAAAGCAGGCAGGTAACCATTGCTCCAGTTGGCCGCTCCGCCTTGCGGGTAAGAAACTTCCGGCAACACAAGAAATCCTGGCAGATCCTGATTCATCGAACCCAATCCATACGTCACCCAGGCCCCAATGCCTGGATCACCACCGAAACGGTTGCCACAGTTCATCTGGTACATAGCCGTAGGATGATTGACACTGTCGACCTGACAGCCACGGAAAAAGCACATCTCGTCGGCAACTTTCGGAAGATGCACCCAGTTCTCGGCCATATCGGCTCCGCTTTGTCCGTGCTTACGAAACTTAAACGGACTCTGCACGTAGTAGCGTTTGCCACTTTCCATCGCAGATTTCTGTTTGCCTTCACGCACAAATTCCTTGAGGTGCAATTTGTTTAACGCGGGCTTGGGATCGAAGGTGTCGATGTGCGAAGGCCCACCTTCCATCATCAGGAAGATACAGTTTTTTGCTTTGGCAGGCAGGTGCCCTTCGCGCGGCGAAAGCGGTTTGTCTTTGGTTGTTGCACTTGAATCCTCCGCCAACAACGACGAGAGAGCAATACTGCCTAGAGACGTACCCAGTCCATATAAGAAATCTCGGCGACTGTTCATTTAATAACCTCCACATTGTGCGGGACAAGTTCATGTAAACGTTGACTTAACCGCCCGATCACTTCGGACATTTTGGGATTGTTGGCGATGTTCTTTGTTTCCAGTTGACCAGGCGTTTTGTCGTTGCGGTGGTCGTACAACTCGCGTGCGACGATATTGTTCTGGGGTCCACGCCATTCGGTGTATCGAAACTCTGCGGTGCGAATGCTACGGCCCGTGCGGCCTCGTCGATTCATTTCGCTGCACGCGGCGTTACGAACATTGATTTCTTTGTTGAGTAGTTTTGCAAAGCTGATGCCCTCCAAATGTTTAGGTTTCGGCAGGTCCGCGAGATCACACAGAGTCGGGTACAGATCGAGGAACTCAATCATTTCAGGCGACGAAGCTCCAGCCTGCCGCATCTCTGGGGTTGAGATTAACAAGGGCGTGCGTGTCGAAATTTCAAAGTTCGAGTGTTTGTGCCCCCAGGAGTTGTATTCGCCCATCTGGTAGCCGTGATCGCCCATAAAGACGATGATCGTATTGTCGGCGTGACCGGAATTCTCCAATGCCGCGATCAATCGTCCAAAACAGGCGTCGACATAGCTGATACAGGCAAGGTACGCCTGTAAGTATCGCTGTTTATACACTGTGTCGATCTCCTCAAACGGCGGCATGTTGTGGTAGTTTTTCACGATTCCAGAGCTGACCGACCAGGGAGGCGCTCCGATCGGTGGCGTTCGGAACTCAGGCAAAGCAAGATTGGCCGGCTCGTAAAGATCCCAGTACTTCTTCGGCGCGTTGAACGGCAGGTGAGGCCGCAAAAAACCGACG
>NVWB01000397.1 GCA_002733575.1 Blastopirellula sp.
ATCTGATAGCTGTTGGCGATGTATTGTGTCTCTAGATATTCCGGCTTGCTTTCGGACTTGTACTGTGTTGTTGCCGAGTAGCCCGGCTTTGCCGCGAAGATCTCGACCGGGCGTTCAAAGTTCTTTCTCGCGAGATTCATCACGGCCAACGGCGGGCGGTAGGCACTGGTGATCTGATGCACTTCGTCGGACTCCCAGTGATCAATCTTTCCCTTTGGATGGTCGCCAAACCAGACCCACAGGCCATTGGCGGCGCTACCACCGAACGGCTGAGCATGGTTGTAATCGCGTTTGGTCGGTCCATTGAAGCCGCCCCGCCAGTATTTCACCGCGCCGGCCGCACAATAGAAGTCGAGGCACGCCTTGGCCGCTGCCTGCACGTCCTGGTCTTTGGCAAAGTCGTAGAGATTTAACAGCGGCGTGATCGAGTGCCCGTGGTAATTCTCCGAATCCCACTCGCCGATGCCGATTCGATACAGCGTCTTGGTGTAATCGAGAATGTGTTTTCGGTATGTGGCGGCGGTTTCTTTGTTGCCCGTTTCCTCGGCCATCAGATAGACACTGGTCACACGCATCAGATAGAGGTTCTCGGTGCTACGGATGTCGACCCACGAGTTTCGCGCGTCCGGTCCCCAACCCTGTTTCTTGGCGAAGGCGTAATGCGGTCGCCGCATCGGGTCTTTTGCGGTCCACTTCTTTGCACCGCTGAACATTAGCTTGCGATAGTCCGGTTCTAGGAGATCGCCGAAATAGAAGTACTTCCGCATTTGGTGCTTGATGGTGAAGCAGGCATAGTAGTCGATGCCGTCAGTCTCGCGGTGCCACTCGTTGTGCTGATGATCTCGCGTCTGTAGATACTCGAGAGGTTTGTCCAGATTGCCACCGAGGATGTGCGCCATCAAATAGCCATACGAGCGTTTTTCGTTCTCGAAGTAAGTGTTGACTCCGGCTTTCGTAGTCTCGCGCTGGTTGGTGATAATGGCGTGGGCACGCTTCTGGAACTCTGCTTCCAACTCGGCCGACCAGCGGTTGACGAGTTCTGCGGGGACAGGCCTGGCGTTGTAGCGTGTCAGGCCATTCTCGGTGGTGACCATTTTGGAGTGGTCCCATTCAGCGGCAGACACCGTCAGCGAGAGCATGCTTGTGATGAGTGTCAGGACGGATACATGGATGAATCCAATCCATTGAAAATATTGCTTTAATGGCCTCAAATTGGGTTTCATTTTAGGTTCCTAGGTTTCCAAATATCATAGCGGGCTATTCGTTTGATGTAGAAAACAAGAGAGGGCTTTAATCAGTTTCTTACTAAATTCCTAACGACTTTCTGACGTTGCACGGTATTTTCAGGTTGCTACTATATAGTTATGGTCTCGTGGCCAATTCTGCCCTGCTTTTTCAAAGAAATACAGAAAAGGGCATCATTTTACCGACAGATACCGTTCGCTTCTATCCAGATAATCTCTTGTCGGTTAACCTCAGCCCAGAAGTATCAACATCAATTATCGTGTGCGTGTTTAAAGAACCACGTTGCTCCGCGAAGCAGTAAGCTGGTTGATTGTCTTTAAATACACTCTTTTCTATCTTTGTGCTTTTTTTGAAAAAAAGTTGGGCAGATTGGGCCACGAGACCATAATTTGATAGTGAGAACACAATTATGGCTGATCCTGCACAATTTACTTCCTTGTTTGTTAAGCACGAGCGTCAGCTCTACGGCTTTATTGCTGCTATGCTGGGTCACCCTGCTGAGGCGGAGGATTTGCTTCAGGAAACCGCCAAGGGCCTGTGGAAGAAGTTTAGTGACTATGACCCGTCTCTGCCGTTTCTTCCGTGGGCCAAGAAGTTTGCAAGGTATGAGGTGCTGAATTACCTCGGGCGTCAGCGAACACGCCGCAAGTATTTTAGTGATGAGATGGTGGAGCTACTGGCCGAAGATTGGGATCGTGTCGATTCGCAACATGATGCCCGGATTTTGGCGCTCGAATGCTGCTTTGAGGCACTTCCAGAGAACAGCCGCCGTCTACTGAATGATCGTTACCGAGATGCCAACAGTTTACAGGAAGTCGCCGCTCAAGAGGGGACTACGCCTAATGCTCTCTATAAAACACTGCAACGTGTGCGCAATGGACTGCGAGCTTGTATCAATCGCAGGGTTGCGGAGGGAGCGAACTAGATGAGTGATTTAGCAAGAGTAGAAGACCTGGCGCAACGCGTGGCCGATGGACTGGCTAACGAGGCGATGATTGCCGAGCTTGAAGCCTTAATGCGAGAAGATGAGTCGGCTCGCATCACGTATTTACAGACGCTTCAGCTTCATCAGGATTTGGAACGTAAGGCCGCACGAGGTACGTTGAGCGACGACCCGGTACTTGTCGAATTGCCGAGAGATTTTCGGAAATCACCTTCTCACAGTTGGGGTCCGGCTCTTGCCATGACAGGATCACTGCTGGCGGCCGTTGTCGTCTGGGTGTGGCTGGCCGGTCAGGGCGGGGACGCTGAAATCAATGAACCTCATATTGCCACTATTACGCGATTGGATCAGGTTGATAAACCTTTGGCATATCACCAACCCTTTGAACCGGGTGACCGTATCGCATTCAACACAGGATTCGTGGAACTTACCTATCGCAACGGGACACGTCTCGTTCTGCAAGGCCCCGTGAATTATACCCTTGAAGACGCCGATCGTGGACGTCTTGAATTGGGTTCATTGGCGGCGGAAGTGCCGCCGGGAGCCTCTGGTTTCACGGTGGTCACACCCTCGGCTGAGGTGAAGGACATCGGCACGCGATTCGCCGTTGTGCTGCTCGACACCGGTCGTACAGAGTTTGAAGTATTTGAAGGTGAAGTTCGGGCCAGGAGCACAGCAGGCAGCGTATCCAAATCGTTTAAGAAAGGGGAGACGGCTGCGGTTGACGATGGTGCAACGGATGTCCAATCCATCTCAACGAACCTGATTCGTTTTCGCGGCGTTTATGATGCGTTGAACCAGCACACTGTGAACGCTGTCGCAGATCGTTTTGTTCAAGGAGGCAAGCATGTCGATCTGGTCCCGATTGATGGTCAGGATGTATTAATGCTCAAGCAATTGGGCGCGAACAATGATGTGGCCCGTAAGGTTTGGATCTGTTTTGATCTGTCCGAGCAATCGGTTGATCTTGATCGCCCGGCGACTCTCACGCTGCATACCGCGAAGGATCTCAAACGGGAATCCTGGGATGTCCAGTTATATGGATTGAAGAGTGGCTTTAAACCGGGCAAAGGGATCCAGAATATCGACTGGCGGGAAGAGACGCTGACGTGGAATAATGCGCCGGGCAATGACGCCGGATCGCCCGTGCAGATGAATAATGCAGCGGCCTTGATCACTTCGGGCGAAATCCGGGTGGATCCGGAAAACGAACCGGCCGGTTCGTTTTTCACCTTTACGATTCCTTCCCTCAAACCCTTTATGCAGGAAGACGGAACGGTAACCCTGATGCTCTCGACGGCAACGGGTCGCCATAAGGTCCTGTTACTGTCGGCCCGAGAGCACGAAACATTCGCAGGACCACTACTTTCGTTTGAAACTCAGAAACAAAATATCAACTAAACTTCATATCAACGCTTCCCACTACGACAGTAAGCTTTGTGTGAGCAACCACTGAGGCACCAATCGTGAAACCATTTAATAACACGCAAATTGCACGAGTAACCACGCTAATTCTGGGCTTGCTTACCGCTACGAATTCGGCCTGGGCGGCCACGGCCGCTTTTTGCGGAAAGGTAACAGCGGTGAAGGAGGCGGAAGCGAAGCAGAAGGACACGCTCAGTCATTTCACTATCGAAATCGACTACTACGACTACATCAGTCGGGGAAAGTTCGGTCGCCAATCGAAAGTGGGAGAATCGATCGACCAAAAAGTTCTCAAAATAGGCTCCGTCTGTGTCATCAACGGACGCATGGTAAATGCAGCCACCTTTGCCAAGGCCATCCAACCAGGCCAATGGGGATATTTTTACGAGACCACTTGGCTCGACCTACAGACCACTCCAAACTTCCAGTGGGGCGAAGTGGTAGCGACTGACAAAGAAGAGTTTACTCTCCGAGTTCACCACACCCACAAAGACATTCACCTCGAAACAAATCCCCCAGTCGAAATCAAGGTGCCTTATGATAAGGGCGTCTCGTACAGACTGGAAGACAAGCCAACCGATGCAGCCAAGGCGTTACAGCCAGGCAACTGGGTCCAAATTCATGAGGAACGACCGCAGATGGTTGCCTTGTGGAACGACGACACGGCCTTTAATCCTGTTGAACAACAACCAGTGGAACAGGGCAGACGCGGATTGGCCAACGATCTTAGTTGCCCAGCGGTGCTAGGCAAGGTGCAAACCAAGACTCCCGACGGAGTGCTAGACTTTTCCGCTCAAGTCACCTGTGACCGTTGGCTTAAGGGCAAGCAGGAGAACCTCACAATGGATATTCGCAAAGTGGCCTTTGTCCTCGATGGCAAACTTGCTCCCGCAAAAATTGCCGCCAAGCCGGGACGCCGCGCCGTTCTTTGTCATTACCGCACAGAAAAAACTCCCCACAAGATTCTGGTTCGCTCTGCCGATGACGCGATCCGCGGAACGATCGTGGTAATGAACGAAAAGACTTTGCGCATAGCGACCAGTGAAGGAACGGTCGAGGTTGCGTTGGAACAGGATGCCCAATTCCAAGTCGATGGTTTGCCCGCCGACTGGAAAGCAGTGGCCAAAAAAGGTGGCGAAGTCGTAATTTACCCCAAGCGGGGACGAACCATCATCGCCTTCACGCCAGTCGATGTTGAATAGGGTCACAAGGCCTAGCCTGCCATAGAGAGCTTGTGCCCTGAAACCGTTTGGGGACATGTCAAATTTCAAAGAAATTGGAAATGAAGAATCTAAACTTTAAACTAGGCTCGATCTCGAGTTGTCAGCGATTAGCGACAACTTTCACCAGACCGGTCCTTGCGATAATTTGGGTGCTGACATTGTTGTGCTGTTTGCTTATTGAGAGCGATCAGATACAAGCTCAGGATCGCGTAGCGCTGCCAATGGGTTCGTCCTTGTTGGCCGCCGAGATTCCGAATCCGGATGCTGAGGGGTTTCGAACGAAGGTGGTACCGCTCTTGGAGAAGTACTGCATCGACTGCCATGGGGCCGACGATCCCGAAGCGAACCTCTCGCTTCATACGATCAACGCGAATCTAGTCAGTGGTGAGCAATACGAAACGTGGCGGATGGTCGACGAGCAGATCCGATTCAGCGACATGCCTCCCAAAGATGAGAATCAACCGACCACGGACGAGCGGCAGATCATTCTCACGTGGATTCGCCAAGAGTTGTTAAAAACTCAACAGGCTGGCGTCGTGACCAACGAGAAGCTCCTTCTGCCGCAATTTGGTAATTACATCGATCATCAGTTCTTGTTCGGCGAACAATTGTCGCGTGTCTATCCGGCGCCGCCTCGTATCTGGCGACTTCGACCGGCGATCTACCATGCCACGATCCCACGGCTCGCCGAACGTGTCAGCGGTTTGGCCAACGGACTGAATGTACTTGATGGACCGGAAATTAAGGACTATGCGGCGAGCTATTTCCTCGACGAAGCCGCGACGACTCCGCTGCTAGGGAATGCCAAGAAGATTGCTGAAAAAATGGTCGGCCCAAATTCCAAGGATCGCATACTGAAAGAGTTGGTCCGCGATGGTGGCCCGCCCGAGACGAAAACCGTATTGTCAGCGATCGAGTTTGCTTTCCGAAAGATCCTCGGTCGCGCCGCGACGGAAGAAGAGTTAATTCGATTCAAAGGGTTCTACGACAAGTCGGCCGACATCGCTGGTCACCAGACGGCCGCCAAG
This sequence comes from Blastopirellula sp., assembly GCA_002733575.1. Lineage (GTDB taxonomy): Bacteria > Planctomycetota > Planctomycetia > Pirellulales > Pirellulaceae. The sequence continues at coordinate 5,865 of NVWB01000397.1, forward strand.
GCGTTGCTCACTGGTATTCTGCTGCAACCGGAAGTGTTGTACCGACAAGAGTTGGGTGATGGCAAGGTCGACGATTTTGGCCGAACACGACTCTCGCAGCGCGAGATCGCTTACGCGCTCTCCTATGCTCTAAGTAATGCACCCTTGGATGAATTTCTCAAAGCGGCACACGCCGGTGAACTTGAAACGGCTCAACAGATCGCCGTGCTCGTCGGCACGCGTCTTGAGGACGAATCGAAGCTCCAGGACAAGAATCCCCGAGTTCTACAGTTCTTTCGTGAGTATTTCTATCACCCATTTGCCACGGAAGTATTCAAAGACAAACCCGCAGGTGGCGATCACGATTCAGGCCGATTGGTCAGTGACCTGGAGACCACGATTCGGGACATCTTGCGGGCGGACAAGCATGTGTTGGCCGAACTGCTCACGACGCGGAAGTTCTACGTCAATGCGAACTACAAGAACGTGAAACGAAAAGGCCAATTGCTAGTCATGGCACACGACAAACGCTCTGCCTTTCACACCGCCTATAACATGCCGCTGGACTGGAAGTGGGCCTTGCACTTGCAACCCGTTACGTTTCGCGAGGACGAACGGGCTGGCGTGCTGACGCATCCGGCCTGGCTCGCGGCCTGGTCTGGCAATTTCGAGAATC
>NVWB01000398.1 GCA_002733575.1 Blastopirellula sp.
CAGGCGAAAAACTGGGCTTTATGAATCGTATTGAGAACTGCGATTCCTTCCTCGTCAGGCACAGCACTGACCTACTGGTTACTTGCCCAATCGTTCGGCCAGCAGTGTATTGCCACGGCGTTGGGGTGAGACAAGGTCGTCTTCGTGTGTCAATTGTTCGATGGCGAGTGCAAGATACTTTTCGGTCTCTTCCCCTTGGGCCTTGGCCATATAGGCTCGACCTAAATTGTAGTGTGTGGAAGAACGAAAGACTGATTCAGGGAATTCTTTGAGGACTCGAACCGAGAAGTAATCGATGGCCGAATCGAATTCGCTGCTCTGTAAAGCGATCAGTCCTAATTGATAGCTTGATAATTCTTTGAACATTTTTGTGCTCGATATCATTCGTTGAAGATAGTCATCAATTTGTTGAGGAGTACCTTGCAGGGGAACGCCTTGCAACTCGAGTTGTTCAATTTGTTGAGTGCGAGTCAACTGAGCCATATCACGATCCATCTTTCGGCTTAGTAAATACATTTGTCGTGCGCCATTACGTTGAAGATTTTGATCAAAGCGACACATCAAATGAAGCATGCGTGCGATACCATAAGGACTTTCAATATCTGAAATCTGGCGTTCAAACACAAACTCGGAAATAAGATTGCTGTCACTGAGGCGTAATCGAACACTGTCTTCCGCCAAGTAAGGGACTTCCCACAGTCGTACATCGACCACGTTGGACCGCTCTTTTAATTTATCAACAATCTCTGAAGGACGAAGGTGCATAAAAACTTTATTGTCTCCACTTAACGCCTTATCGATCATGGCGGTGGCCTGCATTAACGCAGTACTGGGGGCATCGATTAACATGCTGGCTTTGGCAAAACCTGCGGATGAGAGAGGGTACTTATATTTCTCGGAATTCATTGAAGCCAAAACTTCGGGTTCGCTGATGATTTCTTTTAATGTGGCAATTCCGGTGCCTGTTGCCGTTGAAATTGGCAAGCCATACAGTGCGTCAAACACAAACAGTTGCTTGCCAATCAATGCAGCCGGTGTGTAGGTCACCAGTTTATCGTTGGCATCAGGCACTTCGAGCATGAGCACCGTAATACCACGCTGACGTGCGAGACTAATGAACACACGTGAGCGTTGTACATGGTCACCGTAACCCAGTTGCAGGCACTCCCAAGTATCACGCGTAGTGCCAGGCGTCACTACACCTGGAACCTTATGAAGTTGAATACTACGCACCGACCAATCAAACAACAGCGAGGCGGTAATGAGATCATCTTTTTCATTGACAGGTAATTTTGGATGAGCGGTATTGATCCAGGCAATCAGTTCAGGATCAGCGACTCCATTTTTAGTAACATCCTTGGCAATTCGACTCGACCAAAACACGCCTTGCAGATAATCGTAATCTCCACCACGATAGGCTGTGAATTCTTGGTCATTCATCTCATAACGAAGCTCATAATCTCGCAGAGCACTAGTATCTAAATCTTTTAAGCGGTACGAGTCCCGTACTTCTTTCGGAAGCTGTTTCACCAAGGGATCAATTTTCCAAGCGTCATCAAACTGAGTGGTGAATATCCAGCGATTTATTTTACCTAAAATTTCATGCTTGACCGTTTCCTGATTGAATTCATCCAGGGTGTCGAGGTGTCCAAATGCCTCTTCTAAATTTTGATTCGTAATCGCTTCAGCAGCGGCTGAAGTATTCAATTTTTTAGGAGGGGCTCTACGGACTTTTTCCTGGCAGCCAAAGACCCAAGGCAGGATCGCCATGAGAAATAAGATTCTTAGATAAGGAGATAACGATTTCATAGGAAGACTCTTAAGATGATAATGCATTACGAATAGCTAATAATTGTGTTAGTACCGACTCGACTTGATCGAGTGGAATCATGTTCGGGCCATCACTAGGAGACTTGTCTGGCTCGGGGTGTGTTTCGAGGAATAGCCCATCAATACCGACTGCCATTGCTGCTTTGGCTAAAGGAAGAACCATCGCTCGATTGCCGCCCGTTTTACCACCAGCGGAACTTGGTTCTTGTACACTATGTGTGGCATCATAAACCACTGGCACGCCAAGCGCTCGCATGTGAACCAATGCGGTCATATCATTGACTAGGCGACCGTAGCCAAAAAAAGTTCCGCGTTCCGTCAGCATAATGTTCTCGGCATCACAGGCTTTGAGTTTATTGACAACATGCTGCATGTCGGCCGGTGCCATGAATTGTCCTTTTTTGACATTCACCGCTTTGCCTGTATCGGCCGCCGCTTTTAATAAGTCGGTTTGACGCGCCAAAAATGCTGGGATCTGCAACAAGTCACACACTTGAGCAACCGCGGCTGCTTGGGATGCTTCATGAATATCGGTCGTGACTGACAACCCGGTCTCAGCCGCAGCGGCACTCAGAATATCCAGTCCCTCATCAATTCCAAGCCCTCGAAACGAATCGATACTGGTTCGATTCGCTTTATCGAACGATGCTTTGAAAATCAAATTGACTGGAAGATCCTCACAGATACTCGCAAGTTTTTGCGCAATGTGAAGAGTCATATCTCGGCTCTCAATCACGCAGGGGCCAGCAATGAGCGTGAGTGGTTGCGAATCTCCGCAGGTAATGGAACCAATTTTTGCACTTACTTGTGACACTGCTATGCTTAATGCTATTTAAAAAAGGAACTCGAATAAAATGACAGCCGATCAAAACTATTTCTTACTTATCCCAAAACTCTTGGGAACAAAACACTGGAATCGACCAGGAACTACTTCCAGCTCAATAGGCAATTCGCCATGTGGATCGCCATCGGTCTGGTATGGAACTTCTCCCGACAACGATTCAATGGTCGCTTTTTTTACCTGAATCACGGTGGCATCGGTTCTTTTATCAATTCGACCAAAAATCAATGATCGAAAATAATCGATACCTGAAAACAATCCACCACGGTTTAACACACAAATATCCAGATATCCATCGGTTGGCGAAGCATCCGGTGCAAAGCTTAATCCCATCGCATATCGGGGCACATTCATCACAAAGGCCCATTTCCCGATGAGTTCACAGGCATGCCCCTGCTCATCTTCCCATGATACACGGATGTCTGGGTATCTATATCTACGGATCGACTGCCAAATTGGTTTGAGATAAGTGAATCGAGAAATATGTCCCGAACGCTCTTGGTGAACCTGGCGGACCACATGGGCATCAAACCCAGCCCCCAACATGAGTAAAAAAAGCGAGTCGCCGATTTTCCCCACATCGAAGGTTGTCATCTGTTTATCGAGAATGATCTCAACAAAGGGAGCAATTTCTCCGCCGATTTGCAGATATTGGCAAAAACATTTTCGGTGCCACGGGGAAAAATGGCAACTGGCGTTCCGGCAGGCGTCAGATTCACCACCGCAGCCGCCGTTCCATCGCCTCCGGCTGAAACTACACAATAGAGTCGGTTTTGCTCTATTAATTCCGTTGTTTTTGGGCCGATTTGATCTAAATCACAGATCGGCAGAACGTCGAATCCCTCGTCGGTTAATGCCCTGGTAAGCGCATCCAGCCGTTCTTTACGACTCGAAGACCCTGCTTTGGGATTATGGAAAAGCAATATCTGGTCAGCATTTTGACTATTTTGAGGCGAATCATTCACTTCAGTTGCGAATCCAAAGGGCCTGAATGGACGATGGGACAGTGCATCAATCATAACGATCTTGAAATCTGGGTATAGATCGGTCTCAGAATGCTGGCTGCTTGCGTTTCAAATTGAGACGCAAGTTAGTCAACAAAAAAGAGGTGTTTTCCTTGCTAATTCTCAAATTGATCTAGCCCTGAATTAACGCAATCTATTGTACTATAGAGCTTTATGTAAATTCCATTTATTCAATCGCAAAATGAAACAGCTTAACCAGATCCAATAGGGGGCATGTATGATTTAACTGAATTATTATGCCATACTGTATTGAGATTTCCCGTCGTAATTCTTAGATAATAGGACGAGACAAAAATTAATTTATTCCCACAAGATGTTATATACAAACGACTTATACCGAACCTAAGTCCAATATACAAACAATAAACTGTAGTCTTGGCATCCAGGTTGCTTAATAAATCAAGCGTTGTTTCCTTGGAGGAAGCGACAAGCTGGCCCGTGGGGTCACTGTCGTACTTCAGTCCGTTGGTTTGATTTGCCCCTGACCTTCGAACTTTGCCTAACGTATTGGCACGACAGTGACCTCATATTTTTTCTTGCGTGCTCTTGGTTTTTTCTACCAAGCAATGGTCGTTTGGGCGAACAGATCAGTTTTTGGCTTCTTGAGTTTCACCAAAAAAAACGCCTTAAATCTTTTGCATATATGACTTTATTGTTTTTTCTCTAGTAATATCAACCCGAAGCGTAAGCGAGGAGGAAGTGTAATCGCGGTTCCTCCTCGCTGACGCTTCGCGCTTGATATTACAACATAGATAATCTCATCGTAGCGTCCTGTTCATGAAACTCTGTCTATATTGACGTTTATACCCCCTTCTCCTACCCTAGTCTGTTCGCATATCATTAACCGATTACCCCTAATAAGATTTTATGTTTGTTTGTAGATAGCACGGTGCTGTTTACACAAAACAAGCGGGCGTAATTTCTGTAGTTGCGCCGGCGTAGCTCAACTGGCAGAGCGCAGCATTCGTAATGCTGAGGTTGTGGGTTCAACTCCCACCGCTGGCTTATTTATTCAATCCTCGACCTCAAACTGTATTAGTTGAGAAACTGTATCAGTTGAGTGAGCGAGGTAAGTTTGCTGCCTGAAAAACTTTAGGAAACCAGCACATGGCTCAGGGCTTAGATTTCGATCTTAAACACGTTATCCTCTCGAACACAACATTCGGGCCGGATGAAATCCGACAAATTTTACATCAGTTGAGTAAAGATTACTCGAACTATGTCACCCTGCGAGATAGTATCGCAGAGCTTGAAACAAGCGAAGGTGATCGCACGCCTGCGACGAATGTACGGCTGGGCGTTGGGCAATATCTCTTAGGCCATAACGAAAGTGCAATTGCAACTCTTTCGAATGCCGATGGTGGGGCGCTGGCGCACTTCTATCTGGGCAAAGCCTATTTTGCCTTACGACAGTACGATAAAGCAATCGAAGGTTTTCAAGCCGCTCAAATCGCTGGCTACCAGAAAGAAGAATGTCAACTCGCAATTGTTGAAGTTCTTCGGACCGCAGGCCGGTTAGACGAAGCCATTCGCTTGTTAGACGAATTGTTTGGCCCGATTGAATCGACCGCCAACTATCTCTATCAACGCGGTGCGACTGTGGCTGCCATGGGTGGAAACCCAACGGAAGTGGTTGCTCTGTATGAGCGAGCGGTTGAATCCGACAATTCTCATGCAGGTGCCCTGTTTGGCTTGGCACTTGAACATGATCGTCGCGGCAACGATATCGACGCAATCAACTTCTATCAAAAAGCGGCTGCTTGCTTCCCAACGCATATCGGCACGCTCTTGAACCTTGGTCTACTTTACGAAGACCGCGAAGAATATGATCGTGCGGCGCATTGCTTCCAACGAATCTTGGACTCATACCCCAATGATCTTCGTGCTCAAATGTACCTGAAAGATTCGCAAGCATCTGGCAGCATGTTCTACGACGAAGAAGCACAGAAAAAACGAGACCGCATGCAGCAGGTTCTCAGCATTCCTGTTACCGACTTTGAACTTTCGGTCCGCAGTCGAAATTGCCTACAAAAAATGGGCATTCAGACTTTGGGCGATTTGGCTCGATGTAGCGAACAAGAATTGCTGACTAGTAAGAACTTTGGTGAAACCTCGCTTGTTGAAATTCGAGACATGCTAGTTTCTAAAGGTTTAGAGCTAGGACAAATGTCGAATGACAAACACATGCAAGAGCCAAGCGTTGATCTATCAGGTCTTTCGCCTGATGAACAAGCTTCGCTTGAACGTCCAATTTCCGAATTGAACCTCTCGGTTCGTGCACGAAAATGTATGGTTCGCTTAGGCATCACTACCATTGGCGAGTTGATTCGTCGAACGGGTGATGAACTGCTCGAATGCAAAAACTTTGGTGTGACCAGCCTGACTGAAGTTCGTGAGAAACTTGAAATTCAAGACATCAAACTTCGTGGCGACTAGTTCACTTTTCATTGTTCAGTATCAAAATGCTGATCAAGAATATTGCCGCTGATTCAATAATTGCCCATGAAGAGCATTCTCTTCATGGGCAGTTTTGTTAATTAAACAGCTTGCTTGTTATTTGGCCACTCACAATTTCAAGCGAGAAGCGTTAGTTTTTAAGTTGCGCGGTTGTATATTTTGGGTGGCCGCGATGTTGGTTTTGGAGAACGCATACCACTCAATCACGCTCGTTCAAAACGACGTCGGGGTCGACGCTAGTCGATTAGAGGTTTGAGAGTTTTCCATATAAAAATCACAAGCGCGAATGAAGATATCCATTCAAGTTCAGTGTATTCTTGACCGCTGTAACCTCTGA
>NVWB01000399.1 GCA_002733575.1 Blastopirellula sp.
AAATGCAACGGTTGCTTTTTTGCATGATTTACATCAGTTGGCTCAATTCACAACAGCCGATCTCAACGCCTATCCCCTTGAGAATACAGGGTTTAGTGCTAATATCGGTAAAAGTGCGAGCGTGTTGTTTTTTTTAGACATCCGGCGATTTGTGTCTTTGCTGTCGCGTCACTTATAGGAGATGTAACGATTATCGAGGCCCTGAGGCAATTTGAACCAAGCTGGATCACGAGCCTGCTCTCTGGCATCGCTTTACTCGTAGGCTGCTGCTTGCTGCTGTATAGAAAACAAGCTCTCAATGGCACAACGCTCGTCGCTCCCTGGTATTGGGTACTTACTAGTTGGACAACTGTTTGCCTATGCGAAGTATTAATCGGCGCGTGTACGGCTTCTGAATACAGCTTACCCGTGGGTCAGCTTCGATTTTTGGCCGCTCTTTCTACCTTTTGCCCGCAGATGTCACAGATGGGCGCCAAACGTCCTCAAGATGCAAGCTGGCAGTGGATAGTGCTTTCGTTATGGGTCATTTTAGCAATGCCAGTGGGCGAACATTGGTTCTCTAATCAATTCGCTCAACTCGATATCGGCGGTGCCAGATCGTGGTTTCTGTTGATCTTAATTCTGGTCGGTCTACTGAATAATGGCCCAACACGTTTTTCGCCCACCGCTTTTTTACTCGGACTTTCACAGATCATTTTGCTATCTGAATACTTGCCAGGCATCCAAACTTCGCTAGGAACAACAGGTGCCATGGCCGCTCTTCTACTGCTTCTGATTGCAATCGTCTTGGTGATTGTTGACTGGCCCTCAAAGCGTCTCGTGACTCGACATGAAGATCGAGCCTGGCTTGACTTCCGAGATAGTTTTGGGGCATTCTGGGCCGCCCGAATTGCACAGCGGATCAACGATTCTGCAACTCGATATAACTGGGGACTTTGGCTTTCCTGGTCCGGATTCACGCAAGTTGAATTAGTTGGCCTGGAAGAAGGCGTCACTTCCGAAGTCAATCGAGCACTACGTCAAAACATGCGATCCTTACTCAGGCGATTTGTCTCGGAAGCGTGGATGGATGACCGTTTACCGAAAGACCCCGAAAACGGGGATTCTACGATTCAAGAATAATTGTTGTTCGACATGCTGCGTTTTTCTGCTTATCAATAGAAACGCTGGTTTTTAGACACTTCTCGCTGAACTCCACCGCAAACACTTCTTGCTACGGTCTCTAAAAATTAATAAACACCCTGTTTTCTAGTCCTAACGACATACTCTACTTAGAGCCGGTCGTTGTTTCTTGTGCGTTATAAATACCCCTCAAGCAAACGAAAAATTAATCACGCAAAGGCGCAAAGACGCCAAGAAAGTTTGAAGCAAAACCTCTTCGCGACTTAGAGGCTTCGCGTGTGAATCTTTTTTTGACAAGATAAACATGATCAACAAGATGAAGTCTGAAACTCAATCCTCTGTTCTCTCTGTGCCTCTGTGTTAAAAACTTCTCCTTTCCTTCCTTGGCGACTTGGCGACTTTGCGGCTTCGCGGCTTCGCGGCTTCGCGTGAGACATCTTTTGAAGGAATTTATGAAGATGATTTGAAGTTCGATGAAGGTTTTGATGAAGGCATTATAATCGGGTAGAAGGTTGAAAGTGGTGGAGTTCACTGAGAAACATCGAGTTTTAATGATTTTTCACTTTACAACCCAAACAGATTACCAAATCGAAAACTGTTCTTCTGTTGCCACAGCGCGGCTTACAGCCCATACTTGTACTTAGAAACCAGTAAATCAATATCAACGCATTCCGGCAGCAGTAAATTCACCGCTAAAGATTAACTTATGAGCGATCCTTCACCGCAATCAAAAGCTTTATCAGATGACCTTAGCTTGGCAGGTCAAAAGCTGGGTGATTATCAACTGCTGCGTTGCATTGGTCGTGGAGCCATGGCCGAAGTCTATTTGGCCGAACAACAAACTTTAAAACGCCAAGTGGCCATTAAAATCTTGTTGCCCTCGTTGGCTACCGAAGACACGTATGTTCAGCGATTTCAAAGAGAGGCCCATGCCGTTGCCGCTTTGACCCATGCCAATATCGTACAGATTTATGAAGTGGGTCATGTAGACGATATTCACTATATTGCGCAAGAGTATGTACCAGGGCAAAACCTGAAGCAATTGATCTCAAAAACTGGCGGGGTCGATATCAAACTGGCCTATGGTGTACTGCGGCAAGTAGCGGCCGCGCTGCATAAAGCGGGCGAACAAGGAATCGTTCATCGAGATATTAAACCGGAAAATATCTTGATCACTTCGACCGGCGAAGTCAAAGTGGCCGATTTTGGACTGGCCCGGGTCATCAGCCAAAATGGCGAAGGGCTCAACTTAACCCAAGTCGGGATCACCATGGGCACGCCACTCTACATGAGCCCTGAACAGGCGGAAGGCAAAACACTGGATGGCCGTAGTGATATCTATTCGCTCGGAGTCACCATCTATCACTTGCTGGCTGGCAAGCCACCGTTTGATGGAGATAACCCGCTGGCGGTTGCCGTTCAACATTTAAAAACAGAACCTGCACGCATCGAAGACACACGCCGAGACATACCACCGGCCCTCGCGCGTATCGTTCACAAAATGCTGATGAAGCAGCCTGAAAATCGTTATCAAAACGCGTCCGAATTGATGAACGACTTACGCGATTTCCAAAAGAAGTCTGGCAGTGAATTACTGGGAGTCGACTGGAGCGATTGGAGCATGCCGGAGTTAGCGGCATTGGATGACAATCGAGTCGAAGGCACCCGCGAACTGGCCAAGCTGATGAAACTCTCGGCGTCTTCGGTCTACCGGAACACATCAAAGCTACATAAATGGGTACTCATTACCTTGGGAGTTTTTGCATGTTTTATGGTAGGGGCAGCTTTTGCCTGGATTCAAAAAGATCCCCCTCTGCTTCAACCAGGCCCTAATCAAGTCGCAGTGGAAACGCCCCGGCGGAAAACAGCCGAACGGCAATGGCTGTATGCCATGCAGGTCAACGCGGATACTGACAATCACTCGCCTGAAGTATTTCAATCGGTAGCCAAATATCATCCCAAAGATGAAGAAGCAGACAACTTAATTTGGATACTACGAGCCCAAGCTCAGGAAGCTTTTATCTATTTAGATCAGAAACAGTATATAAAAGCGCATCGATTATTTCGCACCTTGTCAGATCAAGAGGCAGTACAAATCGAAGCCAGGGCGATTGGACTGGCTGGCCAATCCATTGCCTTATTTCAAATGGGAAAAATTGAAGAAGCCGAGGCACTTGCCCAATTGGTCCTTGATGACAAGCAGTTATTGGAAGTTATCAATGAAAATCAAAAGCTCTCGGAGATGTTTGACAAGGTGATACTGGACCCATAAGTTTGAGCCGACACACGACTCTATGCTTTGACAAGCGGTTGCTCGCAAGACAATGATGTGAACCCATTCCGCTTAACTAATGTCATTCTGACGTTCAATCAACTGAGAGTTACGCCAGTCTTCAGGTCCAATCAGGCAAGATAGTCAATATAATTCACGCTTACCGGTTGTTGACTCCCAGACAGATGTCAGTAAAATCATCAAGGTATCGTTAATCGTCACCTGACAAACTTTATTGGCTGTCACCTACTCGATTGACGATATTTGCGTTTAAAGGGCCCCCTTCGTCTAGTGGCCCAGGACGCCGGGTTCTCAGCCCGGAAACAGGGGTTCGACTCCCCTAGGGGGTATAATTAGCCTGCAAGTTGCAGGCTTTTTTTATGCGCTATGAGTTGGATTAATCTCTAAAGCAATCCCAAAAGGTGGAAATAACACAACTTCAAATCTTGCATTTTGGGGATAAGCTATTTCGCGAGTCTAAACGCTCTAATTTAGTTGTTTTTGGGCCATTCGACTCCTCGTTTCGATATTCTAGGGAAATTCTCGCTGTTTTGGTCATAATTAGCTGGACTTTGCCCTGTAGCAGGAAGTAGAATCCCCTCTAATGGAGTTTGTTTTATTTCTAATCATGGAGGTACTTTTTGACTAAAAACAGGGAGAACATTATGGTTCATTCTACGAAGATTAAATCCTCAATCTTGCTGATGCTTGTCTTAGGTCTGGCGTCTCTAAACTATTCATCGGTTGATGCTCAAGCGGCGGATGAAGCCAAGCCAGCTGCTGAGGCAAAGCCGGCTGTGAAGAAGCGAGCCCAAGCTCGGGGGCGTTTGCCAAATTACTATGCCAAGATCGTGACAGAAGAGCAGCGTAAGAAAATTTACGGTATTCAAAAGCAATATGCAAAACAACTTGCCGAGCTTCAGGCTCAATTGGCAAAAATTAAAGCTGATCGTGATGGAGAAGTCGAAGCCGTGTTATCTGTCGATCAATTGGCCAAAGTCAAAAAACTAATAGACGAAGCGGCTGCAAAAAGGGCCGCGAAAGCGAAAAGTGCTAAAGCTACTTCTTCCAAGTAACAAGTAATGCAGTAGAAGAGCGAGTTAAAACGGGGGCATGGATTGCCCCATTTTTCTAATTATGGCATGGGGTTCGCTTGAAAAAAGTCCCAGATCACATCGTTGGCATCTAAGTTCTGTGTGACCTTGCCGAGAAATGGATAGTTGTTCTCGTGCCCTGGCCAAGTGTGGCCTCCGTTGTGAATCGTATAGAGAATCACATCGGCTGAGTTGTCCTCTATCTTGCGATAGCAACTCTTTTCAATCCAAGTGCCATCGTCAACCGGTCCATTTAACCGAGTCGTTTCTGGAGTGACATTCGCTCGATTGGCTTGAACCCAATGGTGCAGCGTATGCGAGACTGAATAGAAATCTGCCCGGCTAATACTTCGGCGGCCATGTCCGCCATCGCACAACACAAATTCGTCATCAGTGCCGTGGAAGTGAAGAATGGGAATAGCACGAGTTGGTGAACAAGTGGCAGCGCCCATCGTTCCGGCAACCGCAGCAATGGCCGCGAATCGATCTGAAAGTTCATCAGCTAGTAAATAACAGAGCATGGCCCCGTTCGACATACCAGTGGCGAAAATCCGTGTGGAATCGATATTCAATTCTTCAGTCAATGCGTCTAGCATCATCGTGACAAACTTGACATCGTCAACTTGATGTCGATGGGCGTAGCCGCAGCAATGGCCAGCGTTCCAGGTTCTGGCACTAGGGATTCGGCCTGATCCATCAGGGAAAACTACCACAAAACTGGCTGCTTCGGCCTTGCTGATTAACCCAGAGAAATCGGCCATGTCTTCGCCGGAGGAGCCACTGCCGTGAAAGGCAAAAACTAGCGCCCAACCCGCCGCAGGCATCTTTTGATTGGGAACATGAACCAGATAGCTTCGCTCCGATTCATCACACACTATGTGTTCTCGATGTGTGCCAGGATGTTGCCACTTGGAATAATTCATAGGTAGAAGTATAACTATTTTGCCGAGCTCTTGGCATCGCCTGCATGACGATTTAAATAGAGTTTTTTGCTGATTTCGTCTTTGAGTTGCTGGATGATCGATTGTTTTTCGGCTTGATCTAGAATTTGCCGTACCACGGTTTTTGGACCTTCGCTGCCCCACGAGGCTCCATGCTCGAAATAGTATTTAGCGGCCCGGCCAACAATGATTGAACCATATCCGGCTGCTGCGCCTTGCGGCAGCATCGTAAAAGCTTTTCCCCAGCCGAGTGTCAGCGTATTAAACCCCCAACTGATTGCGTGCGTGGTGAGTTCACCCAGTGCGACCCAGCCTGCCGCTTTTAATATCGAAGTGACGAGTTGTTGAAGGTTGGCCCAGTTCATATCAATGCCATAAATATGGGCCAAGTTGCGAACCATGGCCACATCGACGGTAGAACCACCCAGGAGATCGGCAACCGGAATTGGGTTAATGGCAACCGCCGTTGATTTGACTACCGCATAAGTCCAAATGGCAGCATTCGCTTTGTCGTTGCGAATGCGAACTTTTAAGGCCGCGATGCGGTCTGATTTATCGGCAGAATACATGGCCGCGTTTAACGCTAACAAGGCGAGGCCATCTTGCTCCAGCACTTCCAACGATTTGGCTTTAAGATCTTCAATCGCAGGCTTCGGCTTTCTCCATTCGCTACGGGTCGAACCATCTGCCGATTCGATCACGTACTCAATTTCTCGCGGGTCAGCAGCGACCGACACGATGTTTTCAGGGCGAACAATTCCATCGAGCCGTGAGGTGAGGACTTCGATCAGCCGCTCGCGTTGTTCAGGGCTGAACAGATGTTTCGATCCGGCTCTTTTGTTGCATCGATTGATGTGTTCAAAATGGCCGATGGGCTTAATCGCAACGAAGGAGTAGTTGGAGCCAGTCGCTCCTATGCCATGATTGGCCGATACGACGAAGCTATCGCTGTCTGTGAAGAACTTATAGACGGCGATGATTATGTTGATTTTCCCCTGGTGGCGACGCAACTGGCCGAAGTAAAACGAATGATTGGCCAGTCTGCACA
>NVWB01000400.1 GCA_002733575.1 Blastopirellula sp.
ATCGACCTCTGGCATGGCAGGCGTTGGACAAGCGGCCAACCTCGATGTCGATAGCCCAGCCGATGCCGCTGCTACGGCCCAAATAGCCTCGACCTCTTCTGCTAGGGCCAATACTTCCACCGCCGATGGAACGCGTCAAATCAACCCCAGTAGTTCAGCCCAAGTACTTCGATCTCAAGCAGATCGGTCTCTGCCGAGTGCTACACTGTTAGCCCAGCAACTGCCCAATGCTACGCAAGCAGGTGCCCAAAGTGTGCAAGACATTCAAGCCAGTTCCAGTAGTTCACTCAATCAAGCCCGATCAAATAACAGCCCTCTTGGTGCAGTAGCACAATCCCAAGGCACAGGCGACATTGACTTTGGTTCAACGCAAACCGTGGGTCAAGCCACCGGCAATCGGGCTTCTGGCGGGGGCCAACCAGAAATAAATCCAGGCATCTCATCCTCCTCACCTTCTATCGGAAGATCTGGTGGTTTGCCACAAATTGGGATTTTAGCAACTAATGTTGCCGCAATTCCTGCGTCGCAACCCGGCGATGGCGGCGGAACAGCAATGACTGGTGACGCGAATCAGAATAACGCAAACTCCGGTTTTCAAATAACACGCCGCAATAACAACGGTGGCACTAGCAACCTCGGCAACCCTACGAATCTGGCGAATATCGGCAGCGAAGGCTCCACCACTGGCTCGGCTGAACGTGTGGCCATGGTCCCTGGTTTGCAGCGAGGAACACTCGGGGATCGAAGTCAAAATAATGATCTCTCTGGCAGCTCGCCTGCCGCTTCGATCTCGCGCAGTCGAGGCCCGTTGGTTCCTCTCGGCTCCATCACGAAAGCCGATGTCTCTGGCGCGAGTTCAGCACCTAGTTCTCAAAACCCAGGCACCGGCAAACCGTCCGCAGGGCAAGGCTTGAAGCTCTCAAGACGTCCCGGTTCAGGCACTGGTATTACGGTCAATGTTGATGCCCCTGAAGGAGCAGGCGGATTGGCTACGAACATTACGCCTGGAGTGGGAATGATCAACCGAGAGCGTAAAGACAACATTCCACAATTGGCCATGAGTTTGTCTCGTTTTCCTGTGAAATCGGCCCTGCCTGGAATACCGAATCTCAACATCAAAGCGGCTATTCCTACCCCGGCCTTTGATCGCAGGGCTCGTAAACAGGGAACCGATTTAGGTGGCGGACGCGGACGTCCTTCGCCGAAAACAGAAGCTGCCATTGAACGTGGTCTGCTGTTCCTCTCACGTCATCAAATGCCCAATGGAAGTTGGAGCTTACAACACTTTGGCACCACTCAGCCGCAGTTTGCAGCCGCCTATGCCAACGAAAGTTCTCGACTCAATTCCGACACCGCAGCAACCGGCTTGGCACTGCTTTCATTCCTGGGTGCCAATTATCACCACCTGGATGACAAATACCAAAACCATGTTCGCAAAGGGCTTCAATTTCTACTTGATAACCAAAAAGCGAATGGCGACCTTTATATTCCAATGGACTCAATTACGAACTCCAGTGCCTGGCTCTACAGTCACGGGATCGCATCAATTGCCTTGTGCGAAGCCTACGGCATGACCCAAGACTCCGATCTGCGTGAGCCAGCACAACGGGCGCTTAACTTCATCGCCGAAGCCCAAGACAAACAACGTGGCGGCTGGCGTTACACACCAGGCACGCATTCAGACACCTCAGTCTCTGGCTGGATGATGATGGCTCTGAAAAGTGGTCAACTTGCCGGGTTGGATGTGCCAGACCAAGTCTTCCAAAGAATTAACACGTGGATCAGTTCTGCCTCGTATAACCAAGGGGGCAAAACGCTTTATGTTTACAATCCCGACTCTCCTGATACCGTTCAACAACGGCATGGACGCTTGCCCAGCACTACGATGACATCCGTCGGATTGTTAATGCAGCTTTACGCCGGACATGATCGTGAAGAAAAAATCATGCAAGACGGGGCCGAACATTTACTCGGCAACTTGCCTGCAATCGGAACCACAGGCTACCCGCTGCGAGATACCTATTACTGGTATTATGCTACACAAGTGATGTTCCACATGCGGGGAGAATACTGGGAAGCCTGGGACAACAAGCTACGCCCCTTGCTAA
Organism: Blastopirellula sp.; assembly: GCA_002733575.1. Classification (GTDB taxonomy): domain Bacteria; phylum Planctomycetota; class Planctomycetia; order Pirellulales; family Pirellulaceae. The sequence continues at coordinate 2,109 of NVWB01000400.1, forward strand.
TCGACTCCCAAGTGCAAGCTGGCCCGCTAACTGGTAGTTGGGAGCCGCTAACGCCGGTGCCTGATCGCTGGGGACCGTTTGCTGGTCGAATCTATCTGACCACCATGAACATCTTATCGTTAGAAGTTCACTATCGACATTTGCCGCTGTATAAAGATACGAACAAGTTGCCAGAATAGATGGTCTTTTAGAACACTTTTAAATTCCGCATTCCGGATTTTCACGAAACGCGTCCCTTTGTTTCCCATTTTTCTCAGCCACGATAGGAACGGTATCGTGCAGCCAGGGAATTTATTCCCCGGAGTAGATAGGGTCATCTTCACCCAAACCTTCTACCACCAAGCCCAATAACTCCGCAAAGTCAACCACTTGCCCGGCATCAACTTTAGTGCCAGATAGTTCAGTCGGTTCAATATGAATACCGGCAATTTGAGAGCCGCGGAAGTCTAAATCTTCTAGTGTGGCAGCGGCGAACCGGGCGCCACGTAGATCGCAATTTCGGAAGGTGACTTGTTTCAACTTGGCAGCTTGGAAATCGGCTTCGCGAAGGTCGCAGTTTTCGAAGCGGCAGTTTTTTAGTTGTGCATCGTGGAACAACGACAGATCAACTTTGCAGCGAGAGAAATGCGTGTTCACTATTCTTGCCCCAGCCAGGTTGAAGCCGGTCAGTTGTGAGCGGTGGAACTCGGAGTCTTCGATTTCTGCTCCGCCCCAATTGGCGTTCGAGAGTGTGCAGCTTGTAAATGCTACTTTGATCACTTCCAGAGACATCCACTTGCATGCAGTCAAATTGGCTTTCTCGAACAGCCCATACTCGAAGCAGATGCCCGGGTTGCGTGACTCTTTTAGATCAGCATCTTGTATAACAAACGATTCGTAGGTTTGATCTGACGTGATTGAACTGGCAACCAATGGCGTTAATTGGGCGTTGGCCAGGATTTCAGATAAGGATCGGCGATGGGTGTTCATGGTGATTGAGGCTCTGAGTTCCGATTGAAATGTATTTTGAAACCTAACCTTCAAACTCGGCGGCATACTTGGGGTTAAACATGATTACAAGCACATAAATACAGTACCCAATCATGATGATAGACACGACACAGGCAATCGGATTCATCTGTAATATCGCAGAGCCGAATGAAAGCATGCCAAAGATCCCATCAATAATCCCTATCACAATTGCTAACACGCGAGCCCAAGATCTTAACCTAGTGAGCCCTACCCCGGTAAGAACATGAGCTGCACCTAATAGAAGAGAGAGAATTCCTAATCCAATAAATACCCCGCCACCGATCCATGCAATGTTCTGCATTCCTTCGTCTCGAAATTGGGGATTCTCTTGTGCTACCATTTCTATGATACCATACAAACTGCCCCCAGCAACGGCCAAGCAACCGCCACACAAGACACTCAACCCGCCCATGACATAGCTCACAATCGCCACACCCATGACTGCACCGCTGGGTTGGCCGGCAGGTCGCTGGGGTTGATAGCTACTGGTTGCAGTCGAGGCGTAAGGATTCGATTCGTCTTCAAAAGGATTATTTCCGTGACTCATAATTGATGTCCAATAGTAGAGGAGTTCATACGAATTAAACATTCCACAGGCGATGATTTACCAAACTGCCGCGATGGCGTACACTGGGGCATTACTATCTTATGCGAAACCATCTCGCTTGTGAACAATCACTTTTAAACTTAAGACCAGATGACTGTGCCGAATGAAACCTATGATGTTGCCGTAATTGGGGCAGGCGCGGCTGGTTTGATGGCCGCTATTTGGATCGCACGCACAGATCGCTCTCGCAAAATCGTGTTGTTAGATGGGGCTTCACGTGTTGGGGCGAAGATCTTAATTGCCGGTGGTGGCCGCTGCAATGTGACGCATTTTGAAGTGAAGCCAGACGATTTCTGCGGGTCTTCCAAGAATGCCATCAAGAAAGTCCTCTCAAAATTTAATGTCGATAAAACCGTTCCGTTTTTTGAAGAACTTGGAGTTCAACTGAAACGCGAAGAGACCGGCAAACTGTTTCCGGTAACCGATTCGGCCCGCACCGTACTTGATGGTTTATTGAATGAACTGGCAAAAAATGATGTACCGATTTGGTTAGAGCATCGGATTGAATCGATTGAAAAACAGGACAACGGGTTCAATATCACCGGCAGTTGGGGATCACTGCAAGCCACAAACATTGTGCTGGCCACCGGCGGGAAAAGTGTGCCGAAGACTGGTTCCGATGGCCTTGGGCTACAACTGGCCAAACGACTAGGGCATACGTTGACCCCGCGACTGCTACCGGCACTGGTTCCATTGACATTGCCGGACAGTCACCCATTAAAGCAACTCAGCGGAATCACTCTGGAAACCCAATTGGAAGTGCGAGAGACTAGCGGTAAGAAAATCACCTCGGCTCAAGGCAATTTGCTGCTGACCCATCAAGGGATTTCTGGCCCGGTGGTGTTAGATATTAGCCGCCACTATCTAGAAGCCCAAGCCGAACTAGGCGACGTACAACTGGTAGCGAACTGGTTGCCCGATTTTACGCCAGAGCAATTCAACGCGAAGCTCTTAGCTCTAGGCAATCAACACATACGCAAGTATCTCAAGGAACTGCTGCCCAAGCGTATGGCCGAGCATTTGTGTGATAGCGGCCAGATTACTGCCGATGCGACATTTTCTGAGATGACAAAACTTGTCAGAAAGAATCTAGTCAAAGCGGTTGCCGAGATGGACTTGCCAATTAGTGGAAGCCGTGGTTTTCAAGTAGCCGAAGTCACCGCCGGGGGCATTCCGCTAAAGCAAATTGATTTAAAGACGATGCAATCTCGCGAGTGCCCTGGGCTGTATCTTTGCGGCGAAATTTGTGACGTCGATGGACGCATTGGTGGGTTCAATTTCCAATGGGCCTGGGCCAGCGGATACGTGGCGGGTGTTTCTGTTTGATACATGGCCTTGCTTCAATCTTAGACCGGAATCAGAAATCACCGGAACAATCACTACAACCGTGCCAAGTTCCTCTCGAAGCGGATCGATTCTTGAGCATTCCCAATGCGAGATGACATCGGCCTGAATTGTACCGTATTTTTACGATAACCCGTCTTTTGTATATCAGCTCGTTATCGGAATTATAGGAACAGGTCATGGCCGTTGCTGAACTCAGGCTCTTAAGCGAAGAAGCACTCGATTTGCTAGTGAGTCGCATTGATGAAGTTTCGTCCTTGCCTGCGATTTGTTTGCAAACCATTGATGTTGCGAACGACCCTGATGGCGATGCCGAACTGATGACCAAAGTGGTTGAGACCGATATTGCGTTGAGCGCCAGGGTGATGAAAGAAGTCAATTCGTCTGCCGCTGGGCTGACGACCAAGGCTTCCAATCTACAGCAAGGCATTGCACTGTTGGGCATGAAAGCGGTTCGCAACTTGGCGATTGCATCGAATGTTTGTGATTTATTTCAAGGCGGAGAGGAAATCAATAAGTACTCTCGATCTGGTCTGTGGAAACACATGGTAGCCGTTGGTATTGGGGCTCGAATATATTCCAATAAAAACAACATGGCTGACCCTGAAGACGCCTTTTTAGCTGGGCTGTTGCACGACATGGGAATTGTCATTCTCGATCAAAAACTGCATAAGCGTTTCACAATTATGCTAGACGAGATGAAGCCAGAGCAAGCACAAATTAAGTGGGAAAAAGAGTACTTTGGATACGATCACACCGAGATCGGATTCAGAGTGGCCCAGCGTTGGGGCTTGCCGAAACCGATTACCGAAGTGATCCGCGATCACCATCGCGGTCGCATGTACGGCGGAAGCTTCGGCGAATTAATGAAATGCGTTGAGATCGCCAACATGGCCGCTACCGATGTTGGCCTCTCTTCCTTAGGCGAGAAGTACGGAAAAACATCGAAGTCCGCACTCGATGCATTCGACATGACACCCGGCGAACTAACCATCTTCGGCAAAGAGATCTCCGCCACTCTCGAAAAACACCAAAACTGGCTCGGCGAGTAAGGAATTGCTTGTTTGATTAACGATCTTAGACAGGTGCCTTCCTTGGGAAATCAAATCATTTCGGCTCTCCATTTGTGAAGTTGTGTGTTGACACAAACAACCTAACAGATAGAGAGCCTTTAATTTTAGATCAATTTGAATTCCCGGACGGCTCTGCGAGCAAACTGGGCTGAGGAACTCAATAAGAGGTCGCACGTTGCGGCAGATTATTATAATCAATTGTCACTAGTGTAGACATCGTTTTAATGCGATCCGATAGAGTTGCTGCCGCCTTCGTTCTTCATCCTCGCTCATCGCTCGGCGAACTCAGTTGCTCCTCTTGCGGCTGGGCCGCCC
>NVWB01000401.1 GCA_002733575.1 Blastopirellula sp.
AAGGCACCAAGACACGAAGGAAGGAAAGAGAAGATAATCTTAAGCGCGAAGCGTCAGGGCGTGTAGAATGGATGGTCTAACACAAAAAATCCTCCAACATCGAACATTCATCACAAAGAACTTGTTTGATTAAAAAAGATACGCCCGGCTGCCATCCATCTGTTTATCCGGTTTGCTTCAACACCGTTTCACTCATCAAATCGGCTACAATTTCCTCACGAAGAACCTGGCCATTTTTGGGTGAGGTGTTCGCCGAAGATGATGGATACCACACAAACAGATGGATGGCAGCAATGCGATTACATTTCAATTGAATGGATTCACAGTGGACGCTACAATCAGTTCGAGAGCTTTTTGTTGAAGACCATCCATCCTACGGGACTAAACTTTGAGAATAGTAAAGTAACTATGTTAGAGGACAATAACAATTTTGCTTCAATCCGTTTTGATACATGGATTGAAGCCTTCTCCTGTGCAAGAAAAATTGATAACTGGTTGTTTCGTGGCCAGAGTAACTCCGACTGGAATTTACAGTCCACACTTGAGCGTGATATCTCTGTTAATTCTGGTGATACATTTATGTGGAATCATTGTGAACAATGGATGCTGCGCAAATTCAAGGGAGCAGCTCATCACCACATCAGGCATGTCCCAGGCGAGGATGATACGATAGAGTGGCTCGCGTTGATGCAGCATCACGGTGCACCTACTCGCTTACTCGACTTTACTTATTCTTTTGCGGTTTCAGCTTACTTCGCGGCAAAGAATGCCCAATCAGATTTTGCAATTTGGGCTGTTAACTGGTTGCCTCTAATGAAGTCTGTATCGGAACGTCTGGGACTTTCGGACAGCGTCGCTAAGTCAAGCATCAAATTCCACACAAAAATGCACGAATCAGCTAATAGGTACTTGCGTGGCGAAGCTAAAGGTGCATTAGTATTTCCAGTGGATCCAATGCGACAGAACGAACGGAGTGTGTCACAACAGGGACTATTCCTATTTCCAACAGACTGCGCTAGAACATTTGAACAAAATCTAACTTGCCTTTACTCAGATGCCGATATCAGTCATGTAAATGAAAAAGATTTTGAAATAAACTATGATCCCGAAGTACACAATACTAATTGGTTTGCACACCGAATGGTTGTTAAATTTATCCTGCCCAAGAAAGAGCGAATCAAGACGATTCAAGACCTTGATCGTATTAATGTTCATGAAGCCTCTCTATTTCCAGGGCTAGATGGTTTCGCGAGATCTCTTAAAAGATTTACTCTGAAAGATTAGTTAGTAGAGAGAATGAAATCTTTATTTTCATCCTCCTTCAAACAGCTTTCCGTTGGTCATTTAACCAGCATGTCAAATTCGATCATCATGAGTGATGGAGAATATATCAAAGGCTGGAGCAAATCTTATCAGGTCGTGGCTTTAAGTCTGGATATTGCAAGGGTTTAGTGGTGTGATTGTTTACCTTGGTGGTATAAAAATAGGTCCTATATTCCAACTTACGAGATCTCGTGCCAGAGGAAACGGCGTAAGTTCTGTGTAGATTATTAATACCTCCAACCAACTGATTCAATCATGTCCCCCCCCACGAATCTATCTGGTAGTTTATTCCTATTGTTTCTATATTAACGCTTGCCCCCTCTTATGCTCAGTGATAGCATAGATACTCTATGTGGATATATCTCGTATGCAAGGAATACGAGTTAGCCCGCAAAGTCCAATATTTTCTATGAAACGGAGAGAGTATCTAGATGAAGAAACAAGCAATGACTTTGACCCTCGTCATCGTGTCGTGGGCCTTTTTCGCCGGTGTCGCGTCGGCTGGCCTTTCACTGAAGCTCGACGGGCATGAGATCTACACTTTCGAAGGAAACTTCTACACATACTACGGAACTTACGAGGGTACCCCCGGGCAGGTCGGTTTCGGCATTGAGGCGCAGGGGACTTCCTCTCCTTTTTTCGCGCCTACAGACCCCCAGAATTATGGCTTGGTCGTTTCAGGAAAATTCAGTGACGAAATCCCAGGGACTTTTACCTACCTCCCGCCGTTACTGGATGCTCCCGTGGCTGCTTATACGTCCGGAACAAGCAATCCGCCCGAAATAATAGGTTCCGCCGAGTGGGCGCTCAGCTATTCGGGCAACAACGTCAACCCGGTGCCAAACCCCCACCATTCGGTTCTGTTCGGCGATCTGGCCCCCCTGTTTGCGGATGGGGCTCTTGTTGGCCCAGGCCAGGAGCTAAATTTTCATCCTGACAACGACGGGCCTGGAAAGAAACCTGATCGTCTCGATCTCATGCTGACGCTCGAAACGGACCCTACCCATTCCTATCACTCCGTTCATTACGGTGACCTCTCACTAGTTGATCTTTCTAACTACCTGAATGAGACAACCGGAAGCCCCGGTATACTAACGCTTTCGGGCATCGTATATGAGATTGATGAATACTCAAACGGTCGCAATGTGTGGTCGACGGTTAAGCCTGTTCCTGAGCCCACTTCACTTGCCATCTTCGGTATTGGAGCCTTGTGCATGGGTGCAGGAGCAGCACGACGAAGACGTAAAGAAAAACAAGCAGCAGAAGCTTAACAAACTTTGGCAAACCGGAATGAAGACGGGTAGCATTTGCTGCCCGTTTTTTTATGCACGTTGGGGCAAATAGGACGGACTCCCTACTTCTCTCAGTTCAAACGGACCTGATTGATGCCGTGTTTTAGATTGTCGCTTTATCAAGAATTGAAATCGATAAACAGGCGGCTGGCCTAAAAAGGCAGCCACCCTACGAAATTTCTCGCATTACAAAGGTGTAGTCCTCGCAACGATTTCTTGCACTTCTCACATCGATTGTTTTATTACCACTAAGACTCAAAGGCACCAAGGATTTGAATTCAGGCCCTTTCTTTCTTCGTGCCTTTGAGCCTTGGTGGTAACTATCTCTTCCACCTTTTATCTTCCCTCATTTTCTTCCTCTGCGGCTCTGCGTGAGGCCCTTCTTTTCTTCCTTGGCGGCTTTGGGACTTGGCGTGAGAGATCTTTTTTTGACAGGATGCACATGATTTACAGGATAAGATCTGAACACACACCATCTTGTCTCAACATTTTATTAATCAATCCTTGTTCGAGCTGGTTTCTCCCTTTCGAAATAAAACCCACAAACAGGCGGCTGGCCTAAAAAGGCAGCCAGCCTACGACTCCTTGCTGACCTGGCTGTCAAACCTCAGTTGGTACGTCAATATAACTTGCGACTAACTTAATCAATTTCTTCTGGTCGATGGGCTTCGTGGCGTAATCATTGCATCCAGCATCAATGCATTTCTGGCGATCAGATGCCATCGCATGAGCAGTTAGGGCTATGATGGGCTGAGTGTATCCAGTCTCACGTAATCGTTGTGTAGCCGCATAGCCATCTAGTATCGGCATCTGCATATCCATTAAAATTACATCAAACGGATGACCCTTTGATTTTGCCGCAGTCGCCAATTCACACCCTATCTGTCCGTTGTCAGCAAGAGTGACTTCTGCTCCGGCTTTTTTCAAAACAAAGCCAATTAGCCGTTGATTGTCTGGGCCATCTTCAACAAGCAAAACTCGTCTCTGATCAAGCGGGAGGACCGTGTCGTCAGGCAGTTTAACATCTACCGTCTTAATACACGCTACAGTGACATTATGCATTAGTTGTACATTCTTTAACGGGCCAGTAGAAACCGTGACAGAAAATGTACTCCCTTTGCCTACGTTACTTTCAATAGAAATATCGCCTCCAAGTAGTTCGACCAAACGTTTGCTGATGGTAAGCCCGAGGCCAGTTCCGCCAAACTGCCGAGTGGTTGAATTATCGGCTTGTGTGAACGCCGAAAAGAGTTTTTCTATGCTGTGTTCGGGGATCCCGATGCCTGAGTCAATGATTTCAAATTGGAGTTTAGGTTCTTCCTCCGTATTGTTCAATAGTCTAGTAACAATCTGTACCGATCCCGTCTCTGTAAACTTTATTGCATTGCCTACGATGTTAATAAGTATCTGTCGCAGGCGAGTTGGATCACTCTGTATTTTTTCAGGAATGGGGCCATCAAATCGAACATCCAGAGGGAAACCTTTTGCTGCTGCCCGAACTCTCATCAACGAGACGACATCAGAAACTACCTCAAGGACGGAACAATCTATTTCCTCCTTCTCGATCTTACCCGCCTCAATCTTAGATAAATCTAGAATATCGTTAATCAGGTTCATAAGATACTCACCGTTATGTTTTACTGTACGAACGGCTTCGACGCTTTCCTTCTCTTCTACTTTCTCAAGTAGAAGGTCTGTAAAACCGAGGATGGCAGTCATTGGTGTGCGAATTTCATGACTCATGTTGGCCAGAAACTCTGATTTCGATCGATCAGCAGCCAACGCACGCTCTCTTGAGATTTTTAATTCCTTAGCCTGTAGTACCAAATCATCAGTTCGGGATTTTACTTCTGCTTCCACAATTTCGTTCGTTCTCTCAAGAGCAGCTCGATGCCGGGCCGCTGCTCTCATTTCCTTTAAACTCTGACTAATCGTTATGAGCAGAAATACATCTTCAAAAATGACCCAACCAGCATGTTCAAACACTCGCCACGAGCTTGCTGTGAGTATTCCGAAAACCGATTGTGGATAGAAAACACCACGAATATAGTGGTCTAATGTTACAACAATTGTTGCCGAAATCAAAACACGCCAATCTCGGTAACATGCAAGGAACGCCAACGACCCGAATATGTGAAAATGTGTCTCAATGCGTCCGCCGCTCAAATGAATCAACAAAGCAGCGGTTAACATTTGACTGATTGCAATCACATGGCGGGTTAATGTTGTGCCAGGACATATCAAGACAAGGCTAACTGGAAAAAATGTGATCAATCCTCCCAGGAAAATAGCTGACCAGACGTGAAGGTGGGTCTCACTGTATGCTCCAGCCCATGTTTGAGGAGAGATCCAAATCGCTGCGATAATTCCAGCAACCCACTGCAATAACAATAGCCCCACAAATAGCCGGTCAGTTCTTTGAAAAATGCGTGTCCGATTCTCTTGGAATAGATTTTCGGCTCTTTGCGAAACATCTTCTTCGAGTGTGGGATGTGCTGTGAATATAGAATTCATTTTCGGCACTCCGTTCCGCATACATCCTCTTGCCCTAAAAGTGGACAACCGAACACAAGAGCATTTTGGTTTTGATTTGTTTCACCATCTCTCAAAAGAGACTCAATTGCACTTCGACCCACATTATCTCCAGAATGACCTCTCGAACCTGTGATACCCCCATGAAATAGCAAGCGGCCATCAGTGTTGTATAGTAAAGAATATCCAGAAGTAGTTGCCTTAAATCTTTTTGCTTCCGTGCCATCGACATCACAAACAACAGTGACACCAGGAATAGCCTCGGCAGACGACCAGAGATCAGTCTTTTCCCACTCAGCTGAGAATCCCGTTGGCCGAAAGAATAGCATCTGAATATCAACAAGATCAGGACAACGAGCCACTATCAAAGCCAATTCTCTTATGGTTGCGCGAGTACAAGGGCAACGTGGGTGGGCAAACAACACAAGCGTTGGTCGTTCTAAACTACGTTCAATCTGACTTCCAGTTGGCCAACTCATTACGGTCGTGGTTGCCTCTCCGGGAGTTACCTCGTACTGCCACATCCAAGCCATTCCAATACCGATCATGCCAAGCCAGACCAATGTTACCGCAGGCAAAACAAGCCGAGAAATTTTGCTACGGTTTTGCACATCGGCTTTCTTACGAACAAGGGACGCTTGATTTGAATCGGGGAGGCTGACGGTTGTTTTAACTGCGTACATGTTTAAAACTTTGACTTCGTTCTAAATAAGTTATATCCAATATGCTTAATGTACTTTCTGGGCGATCACGATAGCATAGGTTGCGTTTTGACAACGTGAATGAAGACAAACCCTTAAAATCAAGGTGATCCTATACAAAATCCACTAATAAAGGGGCAAGAATCCCTATAACTTACACTACCGGGTCTATCATGCTTTGATTAGATACAAGGGTGGATGGTCTACCACTAAAAATGTCCCGTCGATTGTCGCGTTCATGACTAATCCGTTCAATAAAAACACAAACGCACCAACCCAGCAGGGGTGGCAAACGAAGGTCAGCCGCCTGTTTGTGTGGAATTGACGAATTAGAAAAGTCAGCCCTAATACATTATCTCAATCTCAATCATTGAAGAGAAATGTTTCATCCACTTCAAACGAATTTGATTGACGCCGAGTTTTAGATTGTCGCTCTATCAAGAATTAGAATCAACAGACAGGCGGCTGGCCTAAAGAGGCAGCCACCCTACGAATCTTGTTTCGCCTTGGGCAATAGCTGCTGATCTCTTCCGCCAGTGCTGAAGTAGGTGAGCGTACCGGCAATCACAATTCCGGCTGCGATGCT
>NVWB01000402.1 GCA_002733575.1 Blastopirellula sp.
GTCGCTGTATCGTGTCTTCTTCATCAAAATCTCCTCAGAGTATCATGCCGAGAAAATTCTACTTTTAAACACCTTTAATTTCAGGGGGGATTACCGGTTTAGATTTTGAGTGTCAGACATCACAACAGTTTATCGTACAAATAATCCCATACTGGGATAATCCGAAAACAAGATTAATGGAAGAGTCGTTTTGAAACTTTTGAACGACTTATATTATGCACGGATCATTAGGTACACCAAGATACAAAAAATTCACTTCGCTACTAATTGAAGCGCGAATTCAGGTTGGACTCACACAGCAAGCTGTCTCGGACCAATTGGACAAGCCGCAATCATTTGTCGCAAAATATGAACGCGGTGAACGCAGACTGGACTTTATAGAACTGATCGATATTGCTGCAATCCTGAAAATTGAAATCGGCGATCTGGTGACAAGAATTCTCGATGATTGAAGCACCCGTCATCAATATCTGGCGATGTAGTGAGACTCCATAATATTAGCATCATGGATAGAATAAATTTCAGGATATTTGGGTGAAAGGAGGAAGGACGATGTCCCCAACAGCGATATCGGAGCAATCGTGTTTTTTTATTGCTGATCCGAGCGAGAAAGACTTGCAATTTTTTGTATCTGACTTTCGAAAATTTGCCAATCTCGACAGAACTGCAAATATCACCAAAATCTCTCGATATTTCAATGCATACCATATAGGTAGAGATCGTTCACTTCGGATGTTCATACCATGAAAAAACGTCGGAAACTGGTGTTTAATAGCATCAAAACTGAGTCGTCATGGCACGATGACGATCTGGTCACCGTTATCAAATCTGAACAACGACAATTATTGTTTAACTGTGAATTTCGGTATGATTTAGACCTAACGCCCTCGGCTTTGTAGACCTATATTAACGGTTTGGATATTCATATTGTTGGGGTATGGCATTCAGCCGTGAAGAATGTGTTCATGGAAACGCGATGCACCGACTATCTCAAATCGGTGTGGTACCGATCATTCTTTAGCAAATTATCCATGTTAAGATGTATTGGGCCGTGGATTAGAATGACGCCAAACCAATGAAGTCGTTGCGTGATGACATCATTGATGTAATCTTTAGTAATTGATCGATCCATCTGGTGTGAAGAGCTTGTAGCCATTTTAGTTTTGTCGAACGTTGCATTGCAGAATTTGGAGCCAATCAAATTTGGGTAGGGGTTTTTCGGCATTTATCCATTGCAAATTTGGGGGCGCCTGCTCATCAATGAGCGATTCCAGCTGAAACATAATTACACGTCCAATCGCATGCAGATCTGTTTTTCGCGAAATCGTTGAAAGATTGCCTTGCTAGAGTAACATACATCCAACAATTTGCACGAAAATTGATGGATGTTCATCAAAATGTGCAAACCAAATACCATCGCTGTATCCAAGCTAAAGGAAGTATTATGTCTCGACGACCTACTATCGCAGACGTTGCACAAGCCGCAGGAATGAGCATCTCGACGGTTGATCGTGCTTTGAACGGAAGAGAAAAGGTTCGTGAAGAGACCGCGCAACGAATTTACTTGGCGGCTGAAAAGATTGGCTACTACGGTGCTTCGCTTATTAGACAACGGCTTTATGCGGACCTGCCTGAATTCAAATTCGGGTTTTTGCTACAAAAGGAAAACCAGCCTTTTTACCTCGCTTTTCGCGATGCAATTGAACGCGCTGCCTCGCGTCTTCCCAATGTTCGGGCGCATGTAGAAATAGTTTTCGCTCCATCACAAGACCCTGTGGAACAGGCAGGCCTTATCTTGGAACTTGGTTTCCGTTCTCAAGTGATCGCTGCTACAGCGGTAAATAGCCACGAGATTACTAGTGCAGTCTCCAAACTGAAAGATAGGAAAATTCCAGTATTTTCATTGCTAAATGACTTCGCGCAGGGAGTCCGACAATATTATATCGGCCTCAACAACGTTAAAATCGGAAGAGTAGCTGGATGGACTATTGCCAGCACTCAACCAATTCCGGGGAAAGTGGCCGTATTTGTCGGCGGTCATAGATGGCACGGGCACGAACTACGGGAAACCGGGTTTCGCAGCTATTTTCGGGAAAATGCTCAAACATTTACTGTCCTTGATGCTTTGGTAAACTTGGAAACCAGGCAAGTCACATATGAGGCAACATTAGATTTGTTATATCGGAATCAAGATTTACGCGGAATTTTTGTGGCCGGTGGTGGAATGGAGGGTGCGATTCAGGCCGTCCGGGAAATGCGAGCACCTGGCGACGTTTCGCTTGTTGTGAATGAGTTGACTGAGACATCCACACTTGCTCTTCAAGAAAAATATGTGACACTTGTTGATGCCACGCCATTACCAAAACTTTGCGAGAGCCTTCTAGAGAAGATGGTGCAAGCCGCAATTGAAGGAATTGATGAAAATTTGGGGCAATTATTTTTACAACCTGATCTATTCCTTCCTGAATCTATATAATGATGTTTATTCGTCATTAGATTTCGTCATTTTCTTTCATCAATGATGAAAACCAGTCCTTTTTTGTGTTGATTGGTGCCGCCTCGTAGTAAATGCTGAAGCTCAGATATGCCACTGAGACTACACATCAGGATTTGCAACCAATGACAGTTCCCTTCGTCTTGAACCACATGACTACCGCAAAACTGCGTTACAATCATGTCTTGTCCTTGGCGTCGGAACTCGGATGCATCGGTGTCGAATTTCGCAACGACCTCCCCGGAGCGTTATTCGATGGCGATGCACCTGAGAAAGTTCGCGCACTGGCTAATGAAGAGAACGTACGCATTTTTGGCCTCTCGGAGGTCAAAATGTTCAATGTCTGGTCAGATGAACGCAGAACAGAAGCTGCCGCACTGATCGAAATTGCCAAGGCAGTTGGTGCTGAAAGTATTAGCCTTATTCCTCGCTGCGACGGCCATGGTCTTGGCAATGGAGAGCGACAAGCGAATTTGCGCGTAGCTCTGAGGGAGTTGCTTCCCATGATAAGTGAAGCAGGGCTGATTGGCTTTATTGAGCCCCTTGGATTCGAAAACTCATCACTTCGCTTCAAAGCTGAGGCATTGGAAGCAATCGAAGGTGTCGGCGGCAGAGGTATCTTCAAGCTTGTTCATGACACGTTTCATCACACACTCGCTGGTGAAACGTCGATTTATTGTGAGGACACAGGAATTGTCCACGTGTCTGGCGTAGTTGATCTTGATGTCAACGTTCGCGAAATGAAGGATTCTCACCGTATACTGATCAACGCCGCTGACCGGCTGGGTAACATCACCCAATTGCGGGAGCTGATTGGCGAGGGTTATTCAGGACCGGTTTCATACGAAGCATTCTCGCCTCTTGTACATAATGAATCCAAACCATTTGAGGCAATTAAAACCTCAATGAAGTTCGTAACCCATGCTCTGGAGGAAGACCAGAATGGCTAGAACAAATTCACCCTGCGTACGACTTGTCGCAGATCAAGCTTCACAAAAAAGGAGACTATTATGAAGCGTACTATCCTAGCGGCCAGCTTGGCCATCATGATCTCAACCTCGGCATACGCTGAGAACATAGGCGTCAGCATGGCGCTGTTTGACGATAATTTCTTGACCGTTCTGCGGAATGGTATTCAAAAACTTGCTGACGGCAAAGACGGCGTTGACGTGCAGATCGAGGACGCGCAGAACGATGTGGCGAAACAACTTGACCAGATCAATAACTTTATTGCCTCTGGCGTTGACGCTATCATTGTGAACCCGGTTGACACTTCTGCGACACAAGCAATGTCGGATGTTGCTGCTGCTGCAGGTGTGCCACTGGTTTATGTTAATCGCCAGCCGATCAACATGGACTCTTTGCCGGACAATCAGGCTTTTGTTGGTTCGAATGAAATCGAATCCGGTACACTCCAGGCTTTTGCTGTCTGTCAGCAACTGCGCGCTGAAGGCAAATCTAATGGAGCCCGTGCCTATTTGTTTATTGGTGAATTGCAAAACCAATCTGCGATCCAACGCACAAAAGATGTTCACGACGTCATTGGTATGGATATGTGCAAATTCATAACGCTAATTGACGAGCAGACAGCAAATTATGGCCGCAACGAAGCACAGGACCTTATGACTAACTGGCTTTCCACTGGTGAAAAGTTTGACGCAATTTTTGCCAATAATGATGAAATGGCGATCGGAGCAATTCAGGCGATGAAAGCAGGCGGTATTGATATGACTAAAGTGGTAGTTGGCGGCATTGACGCTACTCAGGATGCCTTGCAGGCCATGAAGAGCGGAGATCTGGACCTCACAGTGTTTCAGAATGCTGCCGGTCAGGGTGCTGGTGCTTTTGATGCAGCGTTGAAACTCGCTAAAGGCGAAACTGTCAACCAATCGATCATGATTCCGTTCGAACTGGTGACAGCAGCTAACATCGATAGCTATCTGTCGAAAAACTGATCGGAGTGTAGATCAATTTGGGCGGCGATCGCTGCGTCGCCCAACATTCCCTTTTAACCTATTTGATCATTTGACGTTTCAGGAGGAGATTTAATTCATGTCAGATACAAGCCAAGGCACAGGCGGCCTATCCTTCGACCAATCGAAGCGCTCCTGGCCAAATGAGGTAAATGTCTTCGGGGCGCTCATAATTATCATCATGATTTTTGAGATCCTCGGTGCGACGATCATGGGTCAGAGTTTTCTGTTAGATAGCCACGACAGATTTGACACAATTTTCAATGAAGCCCGTCTGAAGATCATCATTCTTCAAGTATCGATTATTGGTATCATTGCGATCGGTGTAACCCAGGTTATCATCACCGGCGGCATTGACTTGTCCTCAGGCGCAATCGTTGGCGTAACGGCCATGATCGCGATGAGTTTCGGCCAAACTGAACTGGTCAATGGAAACCCCAATCCCAAAGCAATTTTCGGCCCAGCTTTTATGGATCTGCCAATCCTCGTACCCATAATAGTGGGGCTTATAGTCGGAATAATCGCTGGAGGTATCAATGGTGTTCTGATTGCCTATACGCGCATTCCACCCTTCATTGCCACACTGGGTATGATGGTGACTGCACGCGGTGCCGCCAAATGGTGGTCCAAAGGTAGTCCAATTTCGTTTCCGACAGAAAACTATGCTTCCATCGGATCAGGAATGACGCCGGTTTTTGTCTTCGCATTCTTGGCTATCCTGTTTCACTTTGTCCTCAAATACACCGTTTACGGCAAACACACATATGCGATTGGTTCCAATGAGGATGGGGCCCGTATGGCGGGTATAAATGTAAACCGTCACAAGGTATTGGTTTATGTAATCGCGGGCGGACTTGCATCTATCGCGGCGATTGTCTTTAGCTCAAAGAACCTAACTGCACAGGCCGGAATGGGTCTTGTCTACGAGCTCGATGCCATTGCCATGGCCGTGATCGGCGGCGTGTCGCTGTCTGGCGGTCGGGGGTCGATCATGGGAACCGTGATTGGTGCGCTGATCTTTGGTGTCATCATCTCTGGTTTCACGTTTTTGCGCCTCGATGCGTATTATCAGGAAATGGTCAAAGGCATGATTATTGTTGCTGCGGTTGTTCTTGATCAATGGCGCCAACGTCGCGCCGCAATGAAGTCCTGAGGAGGGTCGAATAATGAGTGATATTATTCTCGAAACAAGAGACCTGACAAAGCATTACGGTGGCTTACAAGCACTCGTTGGCGCAAACATCATACTGCGCAAGGGTGAACATATTGCGGTGATGGGCGACAACGGCGCGGGCAAATCAACTTTCGTTCGTCAAATTACCGGAGTTGAACAGCGCACACGCGGTGACATTATCTTTGACGGACAGCCGACTAATTTTGCCGGACCGTTGGATGCCCGTGAGGCGGGTATTGAAACCGTGTTTCAGACTTTGGCTCTTGCCGATGATCTGGACGTTCCGGACAATATTTTCCTCGGACGCGAAAAGATCAAGTTCAATCTTGGCCCGTTCTCGATCCTCGATTTTAAGGCAATGCGAGAGGCTACGTTGGCCGGGCTTGAAAAAACTGCCGTAAAGATTGCCAACATCAGGAACCCGATTCGCAACATGTCGGGTGGTCAGCGTCAATGCGTTGCTATCGCGAGAACAGCGACGTTCCACTCAAAGCTGACGATTATGGACGAACCGACCGCTGCTCTTGGTGTTCAGGAAACGGCTCAAGTTGAAAACATTATTCGTACGCTCAAAAAACAGGGCGAGCCGTTAATTTTGGTGAGCCACAATATGCGGCAGGTGTTCGACCTTGTTGACCGGATTATTGTCTTTCGTCGGGGCCGCATTTGCGCGGACTTGAAAAATGCGTATTCCGGGCACACTTTGCCAGGTATTCCAAAATAACTTTGCCACCCATTCCGATTTTATTTTGCCGGTGATTCCGGGGTATTTTGCCACCCCT
>NVWB01000403.1 GCA_002733575.1 Blastopirellula sp.
CTCGCCCCGAAAGTTCCGCAACATCCTCGTATCCAAACACTGCAAGTCCTGGGGCTGTCAGATATCCAAACACCAATCCAAACTATGCACCACTGACCCAACCCGCGACAGCCAACAATTACCCGCCCAGAAATTACAACAACACTGCCGGGCGCCAAGCACCTGGGCCTGCGCCTGTCGTCAAACTCAATTCGTACCCTGCTGGCTCTGCTTCAGGAACTAGGTTCCCCACGGATCGACGCGGAGCTGCTACTGGTGTAATTTCAGACAGCACTCAACAACAACCGCTTGTGAACCCGGCGACTAGCACTCCAGCACCTGCTCCGCAGCGTCAGCCTTCTGGTGTGGGCCAACCATGGCGAGGCCCAACTGCTTCAACAACTGCGCCGCCTGTCATTGAAACGCGTCCCACGAACGCCCCGGGTACCAGCCGATTTAGTTCACCAAATCCAAGTTCAAACACGGTTGCCGCACCAGTTTCTCGATTTGCAGAAAGAACTCCGCAGCCACAATTACAGTATCAGGCACAGGTGCCTGTCACCCGACAAGAACCTCAGATCAACCGAACGCCTGAAAGATCAGGATATCAGCCACAGTATCAAGCAAAAGTCCCTGCAACTCCTTTGCCAGCGATCAGTCGTAATTCAAGTGGGAATGCAGTCGTGAACGACCAGATATTCGCACCGGCAAAAATTATTGCCCTAGTAGGTGGTGATCCAATTTTAGCAGGCGATATTCTTGGCCCGGTTAATCAAATGATCAATCAAAACCTAGCCAAGCTTACCAAAGAAGAAAGAGGTCGAGTCTCAGAGTCGGAAATTGCCGAGCAACGCATGAAGGCTTTGAAGATGATATTACCTGGAGCTATCGAAACGCGGATGGTATCGCTTGATTTCATGCGGAAAATCCCCCGAGACAAGCTTGAAGAATTTCAAGCAGGGCTAGATGCTCAGTACGACGATCTGCAATTAGAAACCGATTTGAAAAATGCCAATGTCAACTCACCAGCAGAGCTCGATCTAAAATTGCGATCACTAGGATCATCGCTGGCTAAAAAACGACGCGCCTTTACAGAGCAAATGATCGCACACCAACAAATGCGAAGTCATATTGACCGAGGTGCAGAAGTCACCCATCAAGAGTTGCTCGATTATTACCATGAGCAAGCCGCCACGTACCGCAGCCCTACCAAGGTGAAATGGGAACAGTTGATGGTGAAGTTTTCAAATTTCCCCGATAAAGGGGCCGCCGAACATGCGATTGTCGACATGGGCAATCAAGTGCTCCGAGGAGCCCCGCTTGATGCTGTTGCAAAACGGCATTCCCAAGGCATTCGCGCTGCACGCGGTGGACAATACGACTGGACTACCCAGGGTGGCTTAAAAAATGAAGCGGTCGATCAAGCGATTTTCTCTCTTCCAGTCAGAAAAATGAGTCAAATCATATCCTCCTCAGAAGGTTTTCACATCGTTCGTGTGACAGAGCGCGAGGAAGAGTCGATGGAGCCATTTACCGAGGCTCAAGTTGCAATCAAGAAAAATATCCAAGACAACCGGGTCAAGCAACAGATGAGGGACTATCTTGATAAAGTACGCCTAAACACCGAAGTTTGGACAATTTTTGATGAACCGGAGATCTCAACGGCACGAGTACCAACCAGCAACTCTCAAAATCAGCCCAATCCAACAAGTTCGCCTGTTCCCTCTAGATTTCAATAAAAACACTCTACTATTAGAGTTCCTGATAGCAGAACACTTGTAAGCGACTAGTTTTTCGATAATTCGTGATTTCCGACTTCAACTATCATGATACTCGATTATTCTCGGGTGCGGGCTATGTTGCTTTGCTTTCTGATCGAGTAAATTGGTGCTATCTTCAAGCTACACGCTTTTGGGCTAATATGCGTTTGATCAGATCAAAAGCTGACTGACTATAACGCCGAATTTGTGACGCTGAACCCATGACATTGGAGCAAAGGAACTGAATCCTTGTTCAATCTCATCTCATCGTTGCTGCCCAACTGTTCTTACTTGAACAAGATATTGAAACATGTCGAGTGTAAACGCAAGACATGGTGTATTCGCAAGACGCAAAACAGGAGTTGCTCATGGCAGATGTTGCCAAATTACAGGTCGGTGATCAAAAGCTCGAATTGCCCATTATTGAAGGCTCTGAGCAGGAACTTGGCCTGGATATATCCACGCTGCGTGGTCAATCTGGATTAGTGACTCTCGACGAGGGATACGTCAACACAGGCTCAACCACCAGTGGCATTACCTATTTAGATGGCGAAAAAGGTATCTTGCGATATCGGGGCTATCCGATTGAAGAACTCGCCGAAAATTGCGACTTTGTGGAAGTCACCTATTTATTGATCTATGGAGAACTGCCTTCCGAAGAACAACTGAAGGATTTTCGTAACTCCATTCGCAGCCACACAATGCTGCATGAAGACATGCGGTCGTTTTATGATGGGTTTCCATTTGACGCCCATCCAATGGCCATTCTTAGTTCGGTAGTGAGTGCTTTATCGACTTTCTATCAAGACTCGCTTGACCCCAGAGATCCTGAACAGGTCGAACGAACCATTTTCCGCTTGATTGCCAAATTACCTACCATTGCAGCTTACAGCTATAAGAAATCGATTGGGCAGCCGTTTATCTACCCACAGAATGATTTATCGTACTGTGAGAACTTTCTGCAAATGATGTTTGCAGTACCCAGCGAGCCGTTTCATGTTGACCCTGACTTTGTCAAAGCATTGAATCTGCTGTTGATCGTACATGCCGATCACGAGCAAAACTGTAGCACCTCGACTGTACGCATGGTCGGATCAGCAGACGCCAACTTGTACGCATCGATCTCGGCAGGCATCAGTGCGTTATGGGGACCACTTCACGGTGGAGCCAACGAAGCTTGTGTCTCGATGCTGGAACGCATTATCGAAGATGGGGGCGATGTCACTAAGTACGTCAACATGGCCAAAGACAAAACGAGTGGATTCCGCTTGATGGGCTTCGGACATCGCGTCTACAAAAACTTTGATCCACGGGCAGTCATCATCAAAAAGGCATGTGATACATTACTGGCCAAACTTGACCTACAAGACCCGATTTTTGAAGTGGCACAAAAACTGGAAGAAGTTGCCCTGAACGACCCTTACTTCGTTGAGCGAAAACTGTACCCTAATGTTGATTTCTACTCAGGGGTAATCTACCGCGCCATTGGTATTCCAGTTCAGATGTTCACCGTGCTATTTGCAATTGGCCGACTACCAGGTTGGGTCGCTCATTGGAAAGAAATGCACGAATCTCCAACCAAGAGAATCTGTCGTCCTCGCCAAATTTACACCGGTGAACTGAAACGAGATTTTGTTCCATTAGAAAAACGTGGATAGAAATAGACTACGGCCATATTGATTCGGCCATATTAACTAGATGAAGGCTATTCTTTGATGACTCAAGGAATGGCCTTTTTTTATGCCTTCTGATCAAAGTGCTCTGCTCTAGAGCATCATAAAATTTACTGTGCCGAACGCTTTAAAATCGGGTAGCACCGCCGACGATTCCGGAGTTGACATTGCTTCGGGATCAAACGTATTCGGAACGTATTCGGTGTCGCCGTAGGCGATCAGAGGTTACAGGAGTCAAGATATCACTGAAATCATACGAAGTCATTACTCTCAAATCACTATTATTTAGAGTTAAAATAATGGAAAACCCTCTGCCCTGTAATCGACTATCGTCGACCCCGGCGTCGTTTTGAATACGTGGGTTTGAAGTGGTTCGCGTTCTCCAAAACCGACGACGCGGCTACCCAAAACGAAATCTGTGGGGAATCTAGTTGCATTCTGCGACTCGATCCATCAGAATTAGTTCTCACCTCAAATTATCTCATTCCTGTCCTACCCCTTCATCTAAAAGGCCTTACTATGATTTGGAACACCCGGTTCTCTACACTTGCCTTACTTCTGTCTGTGATACTGGTATCGTATTCATCTGCCGAAGAGACTGTTGCGAATGATCCACAACCTCGTTGGTGGAAAGGCAATATCCATACGCACACGCTCTGGAGTGATGGCAATGACTTCCCCGAGATGATCGCTAACTGGTACCGGACTCACGACTATAATTTCCTTGCCCTGTCTGATCACAACATCCTGAGTGAAGGTGAGAAATGGATGGCAATGAGCACCGTTTTGAAACGTGGTGGCAAAGATGTGGTTGAAAAGTATCAAGCTCAATTCGGACCAGATTGGGTTGAAATTCGTGGCGAACCAGGTACACCCAAGCATGAAATCCGCTTACAACCGCTGAATGAATTCCGAGCGTTGTTAGAAGAACGTGAAAAATTCATCATGGTGCAAGGCGAAGAAATCAGCGGTCGCTTCGGCAGCAAACCAATTCACATGAACGCAACCAACATCAAGCAAGTGTTGCAACCAGTCGGCGGGCAGAGTGTTGTCGAGACGATCAACAATAACTTTCGTGCTGTAGAAGAACAAGCCAAAAGTTCTGGCCGTGAAATTTTATTGCATCTTAACCATCCAAACTTTGGTTACGGCGTGACCGCGGAAGAAATTGCCGAAGTTGTCTCTGAACGCTTCTTTGAAGTTTACAATGGACACCCGGGCATTCGTCATCTCGGCGATGACGATCACCCTAGCATCGAGCGACTATGGGACATTGCAAATACGATTCGGATCGCACATCTCAACTCGGCCCCTCTGTACGGAATGGGAACCGATGACAGTCATCATTACCATGGTCGCGGAAGCAGCCGGAATGGTCGTGGCTGGATCATGGTACACTCCAAATATCTCTCGCCCAATCATTTATTGCGGGCCATTAACCAGGGCGATTTCTACGCATCCAGCGGCGTGTCGCTTGACGAGATTACCATGGATGAGCAATCACAGACCTTGAGTTTCAAAATTCTAGCCGAAGAAGGTGTGACCTACAAAACCCAGTTCGTCGGTACACTGGTTGATTACGATCAAACCGCAACTGTGCGAACCGATAAAGATGGCAAACCACTTGCGATTGCCAAGAAATACTCACAAGATGTCGGCAAGATTCTAGCCGAAGTCGATGGCTTGAACCCTACCTATCATTTGACCGGCAAAGAACTCTATGTCCGAGCGGTTGTCACTTCAAGCAAAGATCACCGCGACCCGTCGTTCAAAGACCAACATCAACAAGCTTGGACTCAACCAGTTGGTTGGGAAAAGCATCTTGATAAAAAAGAGTAGTTTGAAGTCAAGTTAGACTCGATAACGCATGGTCTATTTCAACAGTTCGAGCTCAATTTTCCGGAGCTCGGCTGTTGATTGCCAGGCGGAAAAACCAAGTGGTTTGGAGAGGCTAACTTCTGCACGCGTCGAGATCTTGTGGCCTTCGATTTTCTGATCGATGACTAACTTGCCATCAATCCAGACTTGAATCTTCGGTTTTGTCACACGAATCCGGAATTTAAACCACTTCTCATCTTTGAAGCCAATGTACTTGGTGGTTTCATTTTCTGACGCATCTTTACCGTCAATGCTTGAGAGCCCTACTACCGCTCCGCCCCAGCCACCTGGAATGAAGCTGCAAAAAGTGTCGTTGACCGGAAACGTCACGCCAGCAAAAAAATCGGTGCCGGTCATGCGTCTTGCTTCAAAACGAAGCTCATAATTAATCTTGGGGACATCTTTTGTATAGTGAATTCCCGAAAGTGTGACTCCCTCGGCCATCACCACCGCGCCATTTTCGATATAGACGTCACCTTCTCCACCAAACACGGTTGGTTTCCAGTCACCCAATTCTTTGCCATCGAACAGGGACTGAACCTTCTTGGTATCCTTCTCTTTTTTAGGTTCTTCGCCTTGGGAAAAAGAGGGGATGGAGAGAAGCAGCAAGGTTAAAATTGATAAGCGGATGACGCGATGAACAATCATGAGAGCAACTTCTTTGAGGATTGGGGAATACCGGAAAGTGAGAAATGGTTCTACAGATTATTAGACCATGAAACTTTTAATTATACCAGCTTTTAAACCACGCGACATAATCTTGGATTCCTTCAGCAATCGGAACTTTGGGGGCATAACCCAGTAATCGCTTCGCTTTTTCTAGATCGGCGTAAGTTACCGGTAAATCTTCAGGACGTTCAGGCAGCCGCTCGATGATCGCCTTTTTCTCGAAGGCGTCTTCTAGTAGTTCAATTAACCGTCGCATTTCGATAGGATCGCTGTGCCCTAGGTTGATCGTTTCACCCACGGCATCTTTGGCCGTTAGAGCCGAGAGTAGACCAGCACAGATGTCTTTCACATGGGTAAAGTCTCGGCGGATTGATCCATCGCCAAACAAAGGGAACGAAGTACCGGTATGAATGGCCTTGGCAAAAATAGTCAGCGCCAAATCAGGTCTAAG
>NVWB01000404.1 GCA_002733575.1 Blastopirellula sp.
TTCTAACCCATGTTTACCAACATGGGATGCGGATCGGCGATTACTTCGTATTAATGGAACCATCGTCAAACGGTTTAAATGGACGGCATCCAATCAAGAAGCGATCTTGGCAACATTCGAGGAAGATGGTTGGCCAGCACGCATTGACGACCCATTGTCTCCCCAACCAGAACAGTGCCCTAAACGACGCCTAAGCGACACCATCAAGTGCCTGAACCGCAAACAACAAAACAAACTAATCCACTTCCGCGGCGACGGAACTGGTGAAGCGGTGACGTGGGAGCTTGTTGAGCGGGATGGGGCTGGGTAATTGCCGTTGGGGTGATCCTAGAAGTCGGTTGAAGTTTTGAGAGAAGTGACATTTTGCATTGTGATCATGTGGGTTTTTGGTAATAACTGGCGATCTTCTCGATTGGCTTCAGGTTAATTACACACCGTTCTTTTATTCTCTTAATCCCTGGTTCGTGACGTACTCAGTAGACTAGAACGCATCTCACTGACTGCCAATGCAACCAATTAACTAAGTGAGTCTAAGCTCTTCGAATCTATTCCGGTTGTCTTCCTGCGTAGTTCCGTAGTTGGCTCTGGGTCATGAATCTAAAATTAGAGTAGCTGTATTGCAGCGTAGGCTTAATCATTTTCGAGAATATTGATTCATATCACCTAGTTTACTCTAAAGGAAAACACAATGGCAGCCAAAAAAAAACGATCAAATGAAGATGCTAACATTGAAGAATTTGGTGACACTCCCTCTCTCACAGACACAGAGAATGTTGTAGAGTTTGACCCAGATGCAGCGGACGTGAGCACATCGTCTGTCAATGATTTGGAAACGGAAGCCCATGCTATCATACCAGGTGAAGATTTCTTCAAGGCACGCGACGATTTGCAGGCGATGCTGGGAGGCTCAGACGCCTTTGTGGCATCGACTCAAAGAGCGGCGAGTAGCGAAGGATTAGGCATCGAGAATATTCAGGGTATTGGAGTAGGGATGCGTAGCGCCACGGGTGGCTATACAGGCGAGATGGTGGTGAAAGTCTTTGTTACTGAGAAGGCGCCCAATTCGAGGTTGACTTCGGAATGTATTATCCCGTCGGAGATAAATGGAATTCCAACTGATGTAGAAGAGATTGGTGAGATATTCGCATCTACATACAGGGCACGTTACCCTCGTCCTGTGCCTAGCGGTGTTTCGTGTGGCGAGATTAGTATAACTGCGGGCACGATTGGTTGCCTCGTTGTACTAAACAACAATAGGCTGTGTGTTCTAAGTAATAACCATGTTTTAGCCAATGAGAATTTAGCACCCATTGGTTCTCCCATTGTGCAGCCTGGACCGATTGATGGTGGTAGGATGCCGAATGATCAAATTGGTGTTTTGGAAAGTTTTGTTCCAATTAACTTCTCCGGAGCTAATTTAGTTGATGCAGCTACGGCTTGGACTTCGTTCAACCTTGTCAGTCCACGGCATGTTACCTACAAGATGTCTCCTCAGCCGATGGCTCCTTCAATAAATATGTCTGTCATGAAGAATGGTCGGACTACACAGGCTACTCAAGGGGTAATCTCGGCGATCGGTGTCAACAATGTTTCTGTTCGGTATAGTGCGGGTACTGCATTCTTTGACAACCAGGTTATCATCCGAGGTATTGGCCCCCAACCGTTCAGTCAAGGCGGCGATTCGGGTTCAGTCATCGTGTCGACGAATACACGGCAGCCTACAGCCCTTTTGTTCGCAGGTAGCACGACCCACACTATTGGCAATACAATTCAATCGGTAATTTCACAACTTGGAATCAATCGCTTTATTGGTGGATAAAGCTAGTGCAATCGATATCGCCAGATGCGACCGCAGGAGATATCTGTGGTCGCATCTGCTTGAACACACACTTGCAATACAAAGATTGGGTTGACCAGGGGCGTGAAGTTGCAATACTTATAGTTGATTAAGTAGGATATATTTCTTCGAGTGAAATAATTCTAAACACAACAATAAGGTGATGATCCATGAGTTTAAACGAAGCACAATTGATGCAGCAGCGTGACTTACACGAAGCTTGGCTGAACGAACAAGCAGGAATCACAGGGACGGGCATCGGCATAGACTCAGGCGGAAATATTTGTATTAAGATCTTTACCAATCAAATGTCCAATGATACGAAGGAACGCATTACCTCCAAACTCGATGGATTAGTTATCGATTTTGAAGAAACAGGCGAGTTTAATGCCTTCTAAATGATATTCGAAGGAGGTATTCATCCTAAAGATTTCTCAATCGAATGACTGAGAGAGTTGGATAGACCGTTTTTTTTTATCGACTCAATTATTTTGAGCCATTCTATTATTTGAAAAGAGCCCTCGTTCTAGACCACATCTCCTACATTTCTTTCTGAGGGTTGTTGGTCATGAATTGCTATCTACTCCCTAGTCAAGTATTATATTAGGTACGTTTAAACTTACCGACTCTAATATAAGATTCAACAACATGACTCGCTTCTTTTTGTTACTTGCTGCGGCCTTAATGTTTGCTGCTACTTCATCCACGACATTCGCTGCTGACAAGCCGAATGTGATTCTCATTTTCATTGATGACCTTGGCTGGAAAGACATCGGCTGCTACGGCAACGATTTTGTTGACACGCCGCGGATTGATCAGTTAGCGGCAGAAGGTTTACGCTTCACCGATTTCTATGCCGCTGGGGCCGTTTGTTCGCCGACGCGGTGTGCGGTTCAATCAGGTCAGAATCAGGCTCGCATTGGGATCACGGCACACATCCCAGGTCACTGGCGACCATTTGAACGGGTGTTGACTCCACTCACCACGATGGCATTGCCGCTCGATACAATCACCATCGGCGAAGCGATGAAGTCGGCAGGGTACACCACCGGCTATATCGGCAAATGGCATTTAGGTACAGCTCAGCAGTTTCAGCCAGATAAGCAAGGCTACGATTACTCGGCGGTGATTGGTGGGCCTCATCTTCCAGGAAAATTTCGAGTCATAGGAAGATCGGATCTCAAGCCAAAGCAGGGACAATACCGGACCGAATTTGAAGCCGACCTGAGCGTTGATTTTATCGGCAATAACAAAGACAAACCGTTCTTTTTGATGCTGTCACCGTTTGCTGTACATATTCCGCTGGGTGCCATGAGTGACAAGGTGGCGAAGTACGAAAAGTTGGCCGCTGAAAAGAAACGGGAATTACCTCACCCTGTGTATGCCGCGATGATCGAACATTGCGACGACATGGTAGGGCGAATCATTGACAAAGTGGAAAGCGAAGGACTGACCGATAAAACAATGATCGTGTTCACTTCCGACAACGGCGGGCTCTACCGACGTTACGATTATCGTGAAGCAGCAGATGACAATGTATCAAGCCTAGCACCGCTCAAAGGCGAAAAAGGTTCACTGCATGAAGGGGGCGTGCGTGTTCCGTTGATTGTGAAGTACCCTCCACTAGTCAAAGCTGGCACTGTTTGTGCTGAACCAACCATCAGCTATGACTTCTACCCTACGTTCGTTGATTTGGCCGGAGGTACTTTGCCCAAACACCAAACGATTGATGGGCACAGTTTGAAGCCGCTGTTCACTGACCCTGCGGCCAAGCTGGAACGTGAAACATTGTTCTGGCATTACCCTCACTTCCATCATGATCGCCCGGCCAGCAGTATTCGAGAACGCGAATGGAAGCTGATTGAATACCTCGACGGCACCGGCGACATGGAACTGTACAACCTGAAAAACGACATCGGCGAAACCACCAACTTGGCCGAGAAATTTAAAGGCCGCGTGGCCGACCTCAAGAAAAAGATGAACGCCTGGCGTGAAGACACCATTGCCCGCATGCCGATCCCGAATCCGAACTATGATCCCAAACGGGCTCATGAGTGGTGGAGCTTGCGATCTGGACAACCGGTCGACAGCGATGGTCGTAAGCGATTTCCTCCGACGGAGAAAGATCTGTAGTGGATTGGGCCCCGGGTTTACCTGCTAATAATTGTGCAGGTGACATCTTACGAATGTGTCTTCGACGTACGAATTCTGAATTGAACTGGCAGGTCACGCTTCGCACTAAAACCAGTTAAATAATCATTCCACGAAATAACGCGAACTTATTCAACTTCACTTTTGTCTTGCGGTATAGACATCAGCGATTTGTCTATTTTATTACTTGGTTTGTTCCTTATTTCATGTTACATTGAGTTCTGTCGGGCTATTGTCAAGGTTCCTTCTACAATTTCTTTGAATGAACTCTACTTTGGCAGCTTCCCCGGCTTTTTTTATTATGACCGATCAACTAAATCACCGAGAAATCTATCTTACAAAATCCTTGAAAGTCATCGTTTTAGATGACAACGGCGGCTGTGCTCCTGAAACCGTAGCCACCCTTGCCAAGAACTTTCAAGCTCTAGGTTTTGGCTTAAGCCAACCGCTGTTTGAAAAACTAACAGCGACTTCTAAAGAGGCAGTTCTTATCTGGTACGAACAAGTATTGCCATGTTTAAAAACAATGGTCGGTGCACATCGCCAGTTCAAGCCAATGTATCCAAACTTCCCCAAACAAGTGATGGAAGCATCTGAGGCGGAACTCTATTTCAACGCAATGACGCATTATTACGGTTTCTACTTATCAGACATGCTAGGTGACCCTAATCTTGTGATCTTACCCAACTATGAAAAAAAGGCTCGGCCGATCCTTGAGGAGTTCCATGAACTTCGCTGGATTGACTTAGGCACTTTAGATGACTTCAACTCAATCTTTACTCGATTAGTCGCATCGAATGGTTCCTTGTCTGAGTCTGACAAAGAGATCCTTCTCTGGTTCATGAAAAACCGAGACGTTGATTCTCTGTTCCCAGAAGAGATTCCTCAAAAGGAAACACTGGCGTTTCTTGTTGCCAATACTCCAAATCCAGAGAGACTGATCCCTTCCGTTAAAACTGCGACCGATGTTTTGCGAGTCGCAGTGGCTATGTCAGAAGGTGATGTTTCACTATTTGAAGCAACAAAATATCGTAATTTCACCAAGCGAGAACGACGATTCCTGCTGGGTTGTCTTGAACAATGCGGTTCGAGCCTGACAGAAGATATGCTGCGTTGGAAACCACGTTGGATTCGTTTGGGAGAACGATTACATCCTGGCGACTTCAAAAAACGTTTCCCCAAGGCCTTAGCAGCATTCGATATTCTGCGTAACAACAAACCTTTCAAAACCTTTAACAGTAAAGCAGAAGCAGCAATCAAGATCGGTAGCTCCACAGCTACCGCTAGTATCCTCAGTCAAAGACCGGGTGATTTTACACGCCGTTTAGATCAAATCCTGCGCACGCATGTAGACCAAAGTACCATTTTAGAATCGTTTAACTCGATTGCTGACAATGTTTCTACGCCTGTGCTATTACAGGCATGGTCTCATTTCCAAAATCGACGCGGCATCAACGGAAGAGCATTTTTCCCTAAAGGCAATGCGGCTAAAGTGCAATTTAAAGAGGGCCCATTGCCTGAACTGGGCACAGACATTTCTGATGAAGCAGCTAAGATCATAAGAAATGTCTTAGTGCAACGGTTCAGCCAGTTACCTGCATTGGGTCAAGTTTTTATTGACGAACGATTAATAGATCAGTTTGTGCCTTTCTCACAAAGATCAGCAAGTCGATCTCTGCGAGCAATCACTAGAGGATCAAGTTTTGATTTGCCGCAGGGTGAGACAGTTCGATTCTTCTGCTGGTGGAAAAATATCGAAAACAACGATGAAGAACAAGGAAGAGTGGATCTCGATCTCTCGGCTTCATTATTCATGGACAATTGGGAGTTGATTGGAGACATTTCTTACTACAACTTGCGAGAAGGTCAGAGTTATCACAGTGGAGACATTACCTCCGCTCCTTCTGGGGCTTGTGAGTTTATTGATATCAGCCTTCCATCCGTGAAAAAAATGGGAGCCCGCTATGTTGTGATGAGCGTGCTTTCATTTACTGGTCAGTCTTTTGTCTCACTACCAGAATGCTTTGGTGGGTGGATGATGCGTCAAAAGCCAAACTCTGGAGAGATCTTTGATGCAAAGACTGTTCACGACAAAATAGACATCACCGCTTCTTCCAGATCGTGTGTTCCTGTGATCATTGATATACTTAAACGCAAAGTTTATTGGGCCGATCTCGGTTTGAAGAGCATGAATCAGATCAATAACGCGGCCAATAACTCCGTCGGTTTTTCACAGATTGGGAAATCAATTGTCGAATTAAACAAAACAACCCTCTACGAATTGTTTGAAATGCACGCAGAAGCTAGAGGAGAACAGATTGAGTCCTCAGATAATGCGGATACAATCTTCGGTCTTCATGAGGGCACTGTGACTGCTTTTGATACCGATGAGATCATGAGCAATTTTCTAGGGTGAG
>NVWB01000405.1 GCA_002733575.1 Blastopirellula sp.
CGTGCGTTCATTTACTCGTGGTAACATAAGGACACCCATCGCGCTAGCCCATTCTCCAGTTTTTTTACCGGACACTATTGGGCACAGCCTGACCTACAAGGTGCTTAACCATGTCCGAAAAAACAATTTTCAAAAAAATCATTGATGGCGAGATTCCGGCGGATGTTATTTATGAAGACGACCAGTGTTTGGTGTTTCGTGACATCAACGCCCAGGCCCCAACGCATGTGTTGGTGATCCCCAAGAAAGAAATCGCCACTATCGATGACCTGGCCGACGAAGACGCCAAGTTGATGGGTCACCTATGGATCGTCGTCCGCGACGTGGCCAAACAACTGGGCCTAACCGACGGCTACCGCGTGATCGTCAACTGCAAAGAAGATGGCGGCCAAGAAGTGCCCCATATTCATCTGCATATCTTGGGTGGGAAACGGATTGGGAAGATGGTGAGTGGGTAGAGCTCAATCGAGTTAAAATGAAATGTTATCGTTACGCTTTCGATAAATATGTATAACAGTCACTAAATTTTTACAAGTTGATTCATCATGCGTTCACAAATAGCCAATCTACTTCATAAACTTGCCAATGTGGTTGGGGGGATTTCCAACCAAGCAGATTATGAGTCTCGGGAACGTCTTGATAAAATATTTATGGACTTTTCTGCAGAGGTCGAAACGAAATATGAAGCGACTCTGAAAGAACAGAGTCGTAGATCAAAACTGGGTCTTCTTGATGCTACAATGCCACCTCAATGGGAATCCCAGTTCTATTTGCCTCAGGGTTATCGAGTACTCGTCGCAAGTGAAGATTCACAGAATCACTGGCGAGGAGGACCACCTAAACATGAAGGGGCGATATGCCCGATTTGCAAGAAGCCATTATTATTATTTTGGGATATCGATTGCAATGAGTTAAGATCACGCGGTAATTCAACAGAGATTTTTGGAGATCTAGATCGTCTTCCCTTGTACTACTGCTGTCGCAGACCCGAGCCCACGATCTACCAAGTTCTTTCGATCAATAAAATCCAGACAATTCGCCCTGAGTTAGTTTCAGACGAAGAAAGCCCTTTTGAAGACTACCCTAACGAATTTGAACGGAAGCCGATAAAGCTTGAACCAATTCCACGTGCAATTGAAAACTTATTGATCATAGCAAAGTATTTTGATTTACCATGGCTTAATTCTGATGAATGCAAGCTACTATCGAGCTACCTAAAAGAAGAAATCAGCTCTACTTGCGACATCCATTTAAGTCAGTTCGGTGGTGCAATAGATCTAACTCAAGGTCGCGATGTACTCAAATGCCCAAATAAAACCTGCTCAACGCACGATATGGGATCACCTTTTTCGGATGATACTTTCAATAAGATGAAAGAGTTGGCCGTGATTGATGTAGATTCTGGATTTGAATTTAAGAGCAACTATTCTCAAATCGTGTTTCACATCTGTTGGAAATGCTCAACGATTCATGCAGATTATCGGTGTAGTTAAAGAGCGAAATAACCTCTTCCTCTCTAAATCTTTCCCAAACGCTTGAAAACAGCCCACTAAACAACTAACCTTAAACTAACACCCATCACTTCCTACCCACACTCCCTTGCCCTTTTGAAAGGTTAATCCATGTCTCTCCTTCGCCCATTTACCGTGGCTTGTGCTACGTTGGCCTGTTTCGTTCTATCGCTAGGTTCCGTTTCAGCTGAGATCAAACCGGATGTGATTGCTAAGATTGAGGCTGCGATTCCTGGTGGGGCACCCGCAACACCGAAATCTCCGCGCAAGGTTTTGATCTTCAGTAAGACCAATGGTTTCCGTCATGGATCGATTGAAATTGGTGCCAAGTCGTTGGCCATGTTGGGCGAGAAGACCGGGGCGTATACGGCCGTTCATAGTGAAGACGAAGCGATGTTTGAGCCAGAGACATTGAAGCAGTTTGATATGGTCATCATGCTCAACACCACCGGCGAATGCTTGCGACCGAAGAACTGGCCCAAAGATCCTGAAGAAAGAAAAAAGGCCGAAGCACGACATGAAATGCTGAAACAAAGTTTGGTTGATTTCGTGAAAAGCGGCAAAGGTTTGGCCGGCACGCACGCGGCGACAGACACCTACAAAAACTGGAAAGACTACAACGACATGATGGGCGGGGCGTTCGCAGGGCACCCTTGGCACATGCCGGTGCCGATTCGCTTGGTCGATAAAGATCACCCGCTCAACAAAGTATTCGCCGGCGAAGGTTTTACCGTAACCGATGAAATCTATCAGTTCCGAGATGACACGGCCCAACCGGCAGATCGCAAGATGTTGTTGAGCCTTGACCCTGGCTTTGACCAAATCGGCAAAGGCCGGCACAAAAACAACTTCTATGCCGTGAGTTGGATCGCCAAATACGGCAAAGGCCGCACCTTCTATTGTTCGCTAGGGCACCGCAACGAAATCTATCACAACCCTACCGTGTTACGACATTACCTGGCCGGATTTCAATACGCCATGGGCGACTTGAAAGCCGACGACAAACCAGCCCCGATTGAATAATTTCATTCTGTTGAATTACAAAATGATCTCCTTGTGATTTTTGCCGAAGTGCATCGATCACAAGGAGTTCTTTGTGAATAAATGTTCAGGTTTTCGTCCACGAAAGAATTGAATCTGTGGTTATTCTACACCCGAATAGTAACATCAAAGTAGCCAACCGTTCGAAAGGCATTCTTCGTGAGATTATTATCAAAGACATTCCTGTCTGTCTTGTTCGCCGTTCTGTGCGGAAATATATATGTACATGCAGTAGAGCCCACCACGAAGAATCCAATCACCAAGCCGAATGTCTTGTTTCTGGCAGTTGATGATTTAAACGACTGGGTCGGCTGCTTAGGTGGGCATCCTCAGGCGAAAACGCCTAATATCGACAAGCTTGCCAGTCGTGGCATTCTGTTTGAAAACGCCTATTGTGCGGCGCCTTTGTGTCATCCGTCACGTACCGCGGTGATGACAGGATTGCGGCCTTCGACAACCGGCATTTACGGCAACCTCAATTGGTTTCGTGATCTGCCGGATCTAGCCGATTGGGTCACCATTCCGCAATACTTCAGGCAGCATGGGTACAAGGCCTGGACTGGCGGCAAGATTTTTCATCAAGCACACGGCAAGTGGTCTGACCCTGTTTCTTGGGACCATCAATACTCCACCAAAACAGGAACCGCGGCCCCGCCTGTCGCGGATCGTTATTCGCATGGAATGCACGATGAGTTCACCAACCCGATCATTGCCCGGCTGGTTGACTGGAAAGCCATTGATCAAAAAATGGAAGAGACGCCCGATTGGAAGACCGCCGCTGGTGCGGCCAACTTTTTGAAACAGAAACATGACAAACCATTTTTTCTGGCCTGTGGAATTTATCGGCCTCATTTGAGTTGGTATGCTCCGAAGAAGTTCTTCGACATGCACCCGATTGATAAAATCCAACTGCCCGAGTATTTAGAAAACGATCTGGACGATATTCCGCCACGTGGACATGCAATGTCAGGTGATGCTTTCGGAGTCATCAAACGTCATGGCGAGTGGAAAAACGCAGTGCAAGGCTATTTGGCCGCCAGTTCATTTGCCGATGCCTGTGTAGGCCATGTACTAAATGCTCTCGAACAAAGTAGTTACAAGGACAACACGATCATTGTGCTCTGGGGTGATCATGGATATCACATTGGGCAAAAAGACCATCTGGCCAAGTCGGCACTGTGGGATCAAACAACCCACACGCCGTTGATTATTCACGTGCCTGAGAAACTACGGGCCGGGTCAACTGCAATTCAGACTCGCTGTTCACGTCCAGTTAGCCTGATTGATCTCTACCCCACGCTTATCGAACTGTGTGGGTTGCCAAAACGAAATGATCTTGATGGCCGCAGCTTGGCACCGCTAGTGAAAGACCCGAACCGCCAATGGCCCTGGCCAGCGGTGATCACGCATTCTCCCCACTGGCACGGCACCAATCACGCGGTGCGGAGCCAGAAGTTTTACTACATCCATTATCGAGATGGCAAAGAGGAACTTTACGATGCCGACGAAGATCCGAATCAATGGAAGAACCTAGCTGAAGAACCCGGCTATGAAAAAGTGAAGCAGGAACTGAAAAAATGGTTGCCGAAGACCAACGCCGAGCATTTTCGAAGTGACCGACCTAGCACCAAGTAATGGCAGGCGTTTGAGCACCAATCTCGCTCACTGTTCAAACCTCACGAATGTATGTTTCACAAAATCAAATCGGTTCTCTGATTGCAAAATATCATACCAGAAAGCACCAGCAATGATCTCACCTGAAATGGTCTCTCTGCGAACTATTTCTAAGACAGGGGATTCCTCCCACCAGCAAACTGCGCAATTCTGAAAGACATCAACATTTTCAAATACTTTATTCGTTAGAATGTGATACTCTTGATCTGTAATCACAACTCGCTCTACGTTTTTTGTATCTTCAGAATCCGTTTTTTTAGAGAATACAAACAACCGGTACTCATGCCCTTTATGTCCTTGAAATTGTTTCTCATCCTCAAGTCGATAGACCGCAGGGCTCAATAAATGTGGACGCTGAATCGAATTAATAAATAGCAGTCTCTTAATATCAGGAAAATAACTTTGGCCATAGATGACCGTTCCTAATACGAGAATAACCAGCACTTGTATCCATCTGGTGTTAAACGCTAAACGCAATTTATTCTTCATATCAGCTTCAATATTCTTAATTCTAAATAGACTTGAAAATTGTGAATGACGATCACTTTGCAAGTGGCATACTTCTAAGAACCTCTTGATTATTTCATTTGTGGACATAATTCCAAATTCGCTCTGATTTTCCTTTAAAGCCGTTCTTCACTACTTATCGCATCAAACCTCCCCTCTACAGAAATATCTGGTAAAATAGAGTGCTATTATGTCCACGATCATTAAAGTTCTCTGGTACATGTAATATGGATGAATCGGAACAAAAAAGAGATCGCGTGCTGAAAGAAGCGTTTGAATGTAGAGTTCAACTGCAAGCGTATGCGTGTGCATTAATCGGCAACTATGCGGCAGCGGAAGATGCGGTCCAAGAAGCGATGTTAGTGGTCGTCAAGAAGTTCGATCAGTTCCAAGAAGGAACATCCATTTTGGCTTGGTGCCGCTCGATTGTTCGCTTGGAAGTTTTGCGTATGAAACAGCAACGCCAGAAAGAACGATCGTTGGTAGATCGTTTGTTAGACGATGCGATTGATTCAGCATTTGATGAATTTCAATCACAACAAAGACACGGCGAAGAGGAATCCTTTCGTCAAGCTTTAACGAACTGCTTAGACCGCGTGCCAGGGCGAGGGCAAGGCGTTTTAAAGGCCCGGTTTGTTGATGAACTAAGTTACCAGCAAATTGCTGAGCGTGTCGGCATGTCACTCGAAGCAGTTCGGAAATCACTCTTCCGCTTAAAAAAACAAGTACGCGGTTGCGTAGAAACTTGTTTAAGAGGTACACAATGAACGATAAAAAGAATTCGGACAATACAAATTACGAAAATGAATGGGAAGATTTAATTGCCCGTCATCTTTGCGATGAACTCAACGAATCGGAAAAAGAGCGTCTTGAGGAACTACTCGACTCAGACCCGACTGTTCGCCAAGAGTTTGTGGAGCAAGCGCAGTGGGAGACTCGCATTGCTGACGTGTTGCGTGAGAAAGAGAGTGGTGCAAAATCAGATTCACCTGTAAGTGAACTCGCCTACAATAAGATGCGAGAGCAATCGACATCCAGTCTTCAGTCGACTCGAATGAATTTGCTTTCCTTTTCTCTGCTTGCCATCTCGGCATCGATCATCATCGCAATTACTACGAATCTCTATTTCCAACAACCGTCGACCGATCCACCGATTGCAAAAATCGTGGGATTAAGTGGCTCGCTGATTTGGACCGGGGATGGCGGACAGATCGTTCGAGATTTAACCGTCGGCAGTAATCTATCTGGCGGCACCATTGAAGGCATGACACCAGACTCTTGGTTTGAACTCGAATTCAACGATGGATCGACTGTGATGATCTCAGGCAATTCCATGCTTACTTTCTCAGACAATGGCCAAAAAGAATTGCGACTGAAAGAAGGCAGCTTTTCAGCGAATGTTACTCCACAGCCCAAAGACAAACCGATGTTGGTCCACACCCGCACCGCTTTGTTAAAAGTCTTAGGCACGCAGTTTGCAGTGCAGGCCGGATTAGCTTCGACTGTATTAAACGTCAGCGAAGGGAAAGTTCAACTGGTTCGTTTAAGTGATAATAGCAAAGTCGATGTCCCGGCCAAATACCGCGTGATTGCAGCGGCAGATCGAGAACTGTCTCTTGAGCGTGTTCCAGATTCCGTGAATCACTGGGCAAGCCACATCAATCG
>NVWB01000406.1 GCA_002733575.1 Blastopirellula sp.
CAGTTTTTCGGCTTGACCTCATCCTCAAAGTGTCTACGATTGGCCTAAAGGAAAAAACCACGTTCATGACATCCATTCGTCCAACATCTCGCTTCGTTGCCCTGCTGCTCTGCATCACTTTGGTGATCAGTTCTGCGGTCAACGTCCAGGCATGTTGCTCGAACAGCTTAGAACCATGTTGTACTTCTCTTGATATCGAATCAGGCGGCGGCTGCACAAGTCCTTTATCTGAAAAGGATTTGAGCTCAACGATTTGTTGTAATCAATCCGTTGCTTCAACAAGCTGCAACGGGTGTGGGACTGAAGCAGGATGCACTAGCACTTGCTGTGCTGCTAGTTCAGAGCAGACTCCAGTTACGGTTGAATACACACAGCCGGTCGTCACAAGTCCGCTGCTTGCTACTTCGCTGGTAGGGAGTGTTGCTGATCAGCGGCCTCAGTTCTTTGTTACGTCTTCAAGTTTCCGGCAGCCACCGCATTCGTTGAATGTGATGCTTTGTCGTTGGGTGATTTAAATCGACTAAGAGAGATACTATTCACTCTTATTTTCGATTTATCTATTTGAATATCATCCAATTTTTGGAGACCTACGATTATGAAGTTTTCTTTACTAATGTCCGTTCTTGTTGTCATCGCCACCATTTCTGCCGGGTTCGCAATTGCCGAAACCCATGCGAACAGCAAGGCTCATAACTGTTGTGCATCAGCAGACGAATGTCTGGAATGCTGCGAAGACGATTGTGTATGTTGCGAGTCAGGTTGCTGTGAAGCAGGTCAATGTACCGATTGCGAAACCTGCTGCACCACCGGAGATTGCGGTTCGTGCTGTGATACCGATGCGGCTGTTGCAATTTGCGTAAACTGCGTCGATTGCAGTTGCCCCGATTGTGATGGTGAGGCTTGCAGTTGCATTAACTGCGAATGCGTTTTATGCGGCTGTGCAGCATAAGTAGCGGTTTGTGCCAACATTTGACCTCAGCGAACAAAAGTTCGCTGAGGTTCTTTTGTACTCTGCTCCAAACTCTGATAAGATAGGCGGGTCCAATTCTCTTCCTACCTGAAATTGAGATTCAAAATGAAAAAGTCAAACTGGCGTTCCTGCCTCACCCTCGCATTGCTGTTCATCGGTTCTTCCACACTGTTGGCCGCTGAAAACTGGAATCAATGGCGCGGCCCACTTGGCACCGGTCACACGACCGAAACCTTGCCGGTGAAGTTCGATCAAAGCAATGTGGTTTGGAAACTCGATCTGCCAGGCGTAGGTCAGTCTTCGCCGACCACCTGGGGAAATAAAATCTTTCTAACTTCGGCCCTCGAAGATGGAAATCAACGTATGGTTTTCTGCGTGAATGCCGACACCGGAAAGATTGTCTGGAAGAAAGTTGCCTGGACTGGTAAAGCCGAAAAAACGCATGCGATGAATAATCGGGCTTCGAGTTCCTGCGTGACCGATGGCGAAAATGTAATTGCCTTCTTCGGCAAAGGGGGCATTCACAGCTATACGGTTGATGGCAAACATAACTGGTCACGAGAACTGGGCGAGTTCGCAGGCCCTTGGGGAACCGCTTCTTCTCCGATCATTGTTGACGACATCATCGTGCAAAACTGCGATGCCGATGATACCTCGTATCTGCTTGGCTTAGACCTCAAAACAGGAAAGACCGTTTGGAAAACCGAACGCTTTGTCGTTCGTGGTTGGAGTACACCGCTATTGGTTGATACCGGCAAACGTAAAGAGCTGGTCATGAATGGCCATAACGGCATCAATGCTTATGATCCAAAAACCGGGAAAGACCTTTGGTTCTGCAAAGGTGATAACGGACGTGGAACGCCGACTGTGGTCCCTTACAAGAAGACGATTATTGCGGTCGCAGGCAGACCTGGCGATATGGTTTCAGTGAAGTCTGGTGGAAGTGGTGATGTTACTTCAACCCATGAAGTATGGCGAACCAAACGAACTGGTTCCCGAGACTTGCCCTCGCCAACAATCGTTGGAGATCGTTTGTTCGTCGCCAGTTTGCCTGGCTTAGCAACTCTCTACAACGCAGCCACTGGAGAAGAGCTTGATAAACAGAGACTTGATGGAGGATTCTCCGCATCACCACTGGTTGCAGGTGGGTTGATTTACCTGCCAAGCGAGTCAGGCGAGATCCTTGTGATCGAAACAAGTCAACCTTTCAAGATTATTGCCCGCAACAATATCGGAAACAGCGACGAAGAAATCTTCCGCGCGTCGATTACCCCGTATCAAGGCAAACTACTTTGCCGAAGCGATACCGTGCTGTACTGCGTTGGTAAGTAGAGCGAAAGACAGGTTCTGATCATGACTGAGCAGCCTATTAATCCGTATGCACCACCACCCTTTGTCGAAGAGGAACTGGTGCCTGCTCAGCATATAGGGCCACTTCAGCCAACGGAGTATGCCGACATTCAGCCAGTCCCTGAACAGGATCGTGGACAAACCTACAATCTAACGCATCTAATCATGATGAATGTGGTGGGGGGATTCCCCCTGTTACTCTGGGCAGGCAGTGCTATATTGCTTTGGAGAGCTTATGCCATAAAAGACACTGGGCCTCTCTCATACTCTATCACCTTCATCGCTCTCGGTACCATTGGCATCATCACAGGCGTGGTCATTGGGACATGGTATGTGTACTTACTTGAAGCCATCTACTCTCGCTGGAGATTCCGAGCAGCAGTTCGTAATCGACCATCTTCTATGGTGAACCCTGATGAACAAGATGTCGCTTTCATTGGAATTTCCTTAAGAGAGCACTGGAAACAAATCAAGTTAGATACCTGCCACGACATCGGGCTGTTGCAACTAAATCAGTCAAAATCATTGGTGTTAATCGAATCGGATAAAGAGCGTTTTCAAATCCCCAAGGGCAGTCTTTTTCTTTGTGAGCCTGAAGTTTTTACCCATCCGATTGATCCAAGTACTGAATTTTGGTTGATACGACTCGTGGTTCAACTACCGGATGAGCCTCGTGAGATATTAATCGGGCTCTCTCATACCGACTTCATGCCTCGCTCCAACGCAATACGCAAAGCCAAATCAATTGTGTCAACAGATTATGAACATGAAGTAGTTGCAACGAGCAATCACGACCCTATCATTTAATCAACATCGGCATCGCTTGCAACTCTTTCTGATCAATCGTCTCATCGATTCGCTTAGCCGATCCATCGGCATAGAGAACATGGATCGCGTTTCTGACGGCACCATTAAATGGCTTCTTAGCCACAAAATCTTCAAGGGAAGTATCAACCGGCTGACTCCAAAGTACAGGTCGATCAAAATTTTCAACCAAGATCGCCACATCCGAAGCGTCTCCCTCAATGTCGCTTAGCTGAATCGAATTAGAGCCTTCAAAAGCCGTGCCAGGCCCAGTGATGAGTTGATAATTGGTCAAATAACCCGGAGGAGTATTATAATAAAATGGGCTTTCGTAACACATGGGAAGATGACTTTTTGCAAGTGCGCGATTATGCTCACTATTCCATGGCTCATCGAAACGGTACTCTTCGTAAAGCAGCTCTTCAACAATATAGGGCAAAATCAAAGCTCGCCAAGAATGCATTGGTTGACCAGCTTCATCAGAAATATAAGCTGGTGGAAACGCTCCGTAATCTTCATGGTAATGATGAAGTCCTAAAGCGATCTGTTTCATGTTGTTCCGAGAAACGTAAATCCGAGCATCAGTTCGAGCTTGATTAATTGAAACATTGAGTCCACCACACAAAAGAATAACGACACCAAAGACAGAGCACACGATAAGGAGAATTTTATTCATCTTCCCTGATCGTGATAAACGCATCGCTGAATTTCTAGCCATCAATTATCCTCTCTTGTTATTAGATATCT
Organism: Blastopirellula sp.; assembly: GCA_002733575.1. GTDB lineage: Bacteria > Planctomycetota > Planctomycetia > Pirellulales > Pirellulaceae. The sequence goes on from NVWB01000406.1 coordinate 3,872, forward strand.
GAAAGCTCCGAGTATCCTACTTAGTTAACATGGTGTCAATCACGTTTGGCAATCACATTTTCGTGAAATCATCTGTTCTTAGCCTCGTAGGGCGACTGACAAGCAGACCACCTACGAGAGATTTTTGCCGAACCACAAATGTGTAAACCAAGCAACTATTTTTATTGCATACGTTTTCCAATCTAAACACAGAGGACGCAGAGATCACAGAGAAGGATCTGAATTCAAACTCTCTGTGTCCTCCGTGCCCTCTGGTGTGCCAGGTTAAGTCTGGTTGGTTTTGTTTATTGAAAGGTATAAACCGTGGTAAGTGCTCGGTCACCATGAAGTCAAATTGGCGTATTCGTGAGGTAACTTGCGGTGCGAAGCCCGATGCGACGAAGATGTCAGCCGTAACTTTTTTGTGAACCTGTTTCAGCCTCGTTACGCAAGTTGAGAGTGGCCAACCTTTCGGAGTTGGCGAAGCCTGTTACCTGCGATGAAGCACCGAGCAAGTGCAGTCGTGGGGCTCTCCGGGGTGATTGAGGACAGCGGGCATCGAGAGACCAATCGAGGAACCTGGGAGGACCGACCAAGTGGTTCCCAGACCAACGGCCTGCGGGAATCAATAACCGCAAGCTGGCTTGGCCGGTAGTCGGCGAGGCCCATAGTAGTGAAGAAGTCGGGTAATTCCGATGGAGCGAAGGGGCCTCTGGAGAGTTGTGTTTTTAACAAGAATAGGAGTTCCGCTTGGAATGTTGCCCACTACGGATGAAGGTGGTTTTCGGGCCGATCATTTAGGTCGAACCGGAGTACCACAAAAGCTCTCACTTCTGCGTTGGAAGCTTGGTCAGAAAGCGAAGCAAGAACCGAAGTTTCGATTTTACGCATTGTATGATCGGATTTATCGGCTCGACGTTTTGCAAACGGCGTATCAGCAGGTGCGTCGACTGAAGAGCGCTGCCGGGGTTGATGAAATTCGCTTTGGCGATATCGAATCGACTTCCGACGGCGTTGAAAAGTTTCTTGCTGCATTGCAAGAAGACCTGCGAAGCAAGCGTTATCGGCCGTTGCCGGTTCGCCGCGTGATGATTCCGAAAGCCAACGGGGGTCAACGACCACTCGGAATTCCGAGTGTCCGAGACCGCGTGGTGCAAATGGCCGCGTTGTTGATTTTAGAACCGATATTTGAATCCGACTTTTGTGACAGTTCGTTTGGGTTTCGACCTCAGCGAAATGCGCATCAAGCGTTGGAGCAAATTCAGTCTGGAATTGGCCGTGGCAAACAGGAGATTTACGATGCGGATTTGCAAGGCTATTTCGATACGATTCCGCACGAGAACTTGATGCGTTGTGTTGAACATCGCATCTCCGACCGTGCGGTGTTGCGATTAATTCGGATGTGGCTGCAAAGCCCCATCGAAGAGATCGACCAGCAAGGTCAAGTCACGTTGACTCGACCGGAATCTGGCACACCGCAAGGTGGCGTCATTTCTCCGCTGCTGGCGAATCTCTATCTTCATTGGTTCGAGGTCATGTTTCATAGCCCCAGCGGCCCCGCCCACTGGGCGAAGGCCGAACTGGTTCGCTATGCCGACGACTTTGTCGTGCTGGCCTATTTCCAAGGAGCGACATTAATCGACTGGATCGAAACGACGCTTGAGACGAAGTTCTCGCTGACGATTAATCGTGAAAAGACGAAGATCGTGCGTTTGTCGCAAGGCGAATCGCTCGATTTTCTGGGATTTACATTGCGGTACGAACGCTCGGTGTTGCAAGACGCCGGGCAGTATCTGCATGTGGGGCCAAGTCGCCAATCGATGACTCGTTTGCGAGATCGCCTGCGTGAGTTGACCAGTCCGCGGCAATGTTTTAAGCCGCTGACCCAAGTCGTGCAGGAAGTGAATCGGATGATGCGAGGTTGGGGAAACTACTTCGGCCACGGTCATTCTCGTCGAGCGTTTGCTCAGGCGAATTGGTTCGCGTACAACCGAGTTGCCCGTCATGCCAATCGTCGCAGTCAACGTGGTTGTCGGCCGCCGAAAGATCGGTCGATCTACGCCCATCTGTATCACTACCTGAGTTTACAGAAACTGGGCAATCACAAATGACGTTGTGTGTGCCTTCTGACGACAGACTCTTTAGTCCGCCGGATGCGGGAAATCTGCACGTCCGGTGGGATGAGGGAGGCGGGCAATTACCCGCCTCTACTCTACTGGTAATACCTCTTCCTCCTTCTTCTCTGCGTCTCCGCGTCTCTGCGCGAGGCCCCTCTTCCTTCCTTCGCGGCTTAGCGCCTTCGCGTGAGAACCTTTTTTCTTTTTCTTTTTTGCAAAGTACACATACTGTACATTCCTTTGTCATACTACTTTCATGAATTGTATTTTTGTTAGGCGAAGTTTTGGGGATCGGCCTCAGCTCTTAGCCGTTTGGGCAAAATAAATTGTTCCACTTTAATTTTTGGAGGACCACGTCAAACAGCATTGCGACAGGTTTGCTATAAAGGAATTTCCATGCATGGTCAGCAAGCACAG
>NVWB01000407.1 GCA_002733575.1 Blastopirellula sp.
GGAGCTCCACCCTCGGCTGCCTGCCTCACCGCGGTTACCACGGCGTCGGTGGAATCCGTCTTGAGCAGATATCCGTTCGCACCGGAGCAAACGGCATTGAAGATTTTGTCCGAGTCGTTGAACACGGTCAGGATGACGACTCGGCTTTCTGGTGAGAGTTCCCGAATCTTTTCCAATGCCGCGATTCCATCCATCCCAGGCAGGCCGACGTCTAACAAGATTACTTTAGGAGCTGGTTTCTCATTCAGAGCCTCCAAGGCGGTTTCCGCACAATCGAACTCACCACCGCAGCTCATGCCTGGGGCGGAATCGATCGCCCGCGCAAGTCCTCGTCGATAGATTTCATTATCCTCGATCAACCAAACCTGGATTTCTTCCAACGCATTCATCTATTTTTCCTGCTCATCCTGACCGGCACGTCGAAGATCACCCTAGTTCCCTCGCCAGGCTGACTGGAAACAGTCACCGACCCGCCGAGTGCTGTCGCGCGACTACGCAAGTTATTTAGTCCGTGCCCACGGCTAGTCTTCTCCACCACAAAACCCTTCCCATCGTCGTCTACCTCGAAGGTAAATCGTTTCGCTCCTCCACCAATGTGGCAAGAGACACGTTTAGCGTTGGCATGCTTTGCTGCATTGCCGAGGCACTCTTTGAACGCGAAAAGAATCTGCCGTCTGAAGTCGAAGTCCAACGGCTGTTCCGGCCCATCATCCACTGTGAACTCACACTGCACTGTGCCCAGAATGGATGGAGTCATCTGGCGAATGTGACTGATTAACTTTGTGCGAGAACTCTCGCTATTGTCCAGCAACCAGACGATGTCTCGCATCGCATCCGTGGCTTCTCGGCTGGCCCGATGTATAAGATCGAGGTCACCGAGCATGGCCGAGGGTAGTTCTGGCTGCGTCAACATACTCTCGCTGATAAGCCGCATGCCTCCCAGGCGACTGCCGAGATCGTCGTGCAGGTCACGAGAGATTCGAGTTCGCATTTCGTCACGTTGACGGGCGAGCGCCCGTTTACGGCGGACCCATATGCTCACGGTTAGAGCTACCAAAGTGGCGATCAATCCGGCCGCCAGTATCAGAAGAGTGTTGGTTGTGCCTTCCACCGTACTCTGCACTCGTGCCTGGATGCGGTCGATCTCCCGCTCTGACTTCGCTCTTTCGTCCAGGCCTTTTAGCCATTGATCAAGTTCAATCAGTTGGTTTTGACTACTGTATCCGTCCACCAAAAACTCGGGCTTCCAGACGCGGTCAAAGGGTGGCTTAGTAAAGACGTCGCTGGCAGTGACCGTGGCTCCCTTAGCGATATTATGCCCCTTCTCGTAAACCTGCATCTCGGCAAGGGCCAAAGCGTATTTCCCGTTCGAGATATGCCATAATTCCTCGGCCTCCAAACGAATGTAGCTGACCATCACATCGCTGGTTGGAAGGATCACCGGATTATCACCGGGATTCGGGAATGCAATTTCGGTGTGATCGGCGATCACGTAGGGAGACGCGAAGTCTGGTGTTGACGATGCAATGACTCGAAAACGACGGGGGAAACCGTGTGCATGCTGACTGGGTGCATCAAAGGGCTCTGCGGGAATCAAACGCACTTCCTCGATCCGTGCCGGACGTGCCAACTCCAACTGCACCCATTTCTGGGCAGTGGGTACTGGCTGAGCATTCGATAGAAACCCATTACTGGCACTTGGTTCTGGAACGATCGGCAAGCCCAGATCGGTTTGACCGTCGACAAGATTCTCTCGGCTCCAGTCTGGCAGCGATGTGAAGGACTTGGCATTCACTTTTGCTCCTATAGCCACATTTCGTCCGCCGGAGAGGACCATAATCTCACCCAATGCCGTGAGGTACTTTCCGTCTCCGCGCTGCCAGTGTTCGAGTACGCGTAACCGAAGAAAACGGGCCGACAATCCCTGCATAACCGCCTGCACCGGAAACTCCGGACGGATCACCGGGTCTGTAGAGGCCGAATCAAACAGTAGCTCCGCCTGCTCGAAAGCGGAGTCCTGCGCGACCTCGATACGAAATCGACGGGGGAAACCATAGCCTGCGATCATCTCGCCCTGGAACACGGCGGATACGGAGAACACTGCCACTCGGTCGATGGTTCTTGTTTCTCCGAGATCCAGTACGATGTCGATAGTTTCGTCCGCTGAGTCATAAAAACGGCTGTGAAAACCGGCACTCGCGCCTCGGCGTCCTCTCGAAAGAGGTGGAAGTTGCTCATTCCGTGAAACCAACTCGTGCAGAAATTGTTCGTCGTTACCAATCAACGGACGAATCCAGCGAGCAATCCTATGCTGCAAGCCAAGAGCCGACTGTTTTTCACCCGCTTCGAGTTCCCATGCTACTACCAGGGTAACGCAGAAGAACAAAGCTAACGCAGTCACAATTCTCATGATCGACCGATATTCCTATCTTGCACTTCCTCTTCCCGTGACACTTTCATGTACGAAATGTTACACATCCTATCATCGTCGATGGCATCCCGGCGTGTCAACACACTCTGCTGGTCAGAGTAGACATAGAGCAAGTTAATCTTCGGTGTAGCCTGCCAAATCACAGAGTATTTAATTGAACATTCAACGATGCCCTAGTTGCTTACCAGACGCTTGCCACGTTCATCCATGAATTATATCAACAGCACAGAGTAAGCCTACGCTTGTGTCATCTAGGGGCTAGAGACGAGGATCGTTCTGAATGCCCACAAGAAATATAATTTCGATTCGTGTTCCACATTTCTCAATAATCTACTCATCTTCATTGAGAAGCTCTGTCGAAGCGATTCTCTGAGCCCAATGTAAACCACTCGCCAGCAAACACGAGACAACTACAGACGAGAGTGGTTTCTTCCTGTAATTTGATAGATCACTGAGTTGCTTCATTGTGGTATTGATCTGTTCTCGACATACACGGCTTCTGGTATTGCTGAATTCCTTGAAGAATTTTTCTACGATTCATCGATTCTCTCATTGTTATTGACCTCTCATTTCTTCCAAAGTAAATAGAGATACCGGGACACCTCGATCTGGAGGTCGAACATGTGTGTCTTAGGTAGGTCGGGGTTCGTGTCCTTGCCCTTCCATTTCCGTATGCCCGAGAGCAGGTCGGGCGAGAAGGCGAGGCACTCCACGTACAGGGTGCCGGGGTGTTTACCTGCATAGCCGTGGGGCCGGTACTTGGCACGCATCCAGGGACTGTCGATGTGGCTGTGGAAATGCACCTTCCCGTTCTTCCTGGAATTGGGGTTGTGCAGGACGTCAGCCATGGAGTTGGCGTAAGCCGCCATCAGGGCGGTGGAACAACCGAAACGCGGTCCCGCCTCCCAGACGTAGGGCAGGTTCCTGGCCATGGCGCCACTGTGCCCATTGTCCTCGGCGCCGAAAAGCGGATGCCCTCTGAAGAAGCCATACCGTGGGTTTTTCCGATTCTCAGTGTCTCTCCCCGGGGTGTGGTAGACCCAGATGTAGGGTTGGCCTTCCTGGTCGATCACGCAGTGATTGCCTTTCTGGAACATGTGCATATAGGCGCGAACGAAGCGTTCGAAGGTCTGGCTCAGGGTCTGGTAGCTCTTGTCCCCACTTATCTGGTAGAGGTTCTCCGCAGCCAGTGCCGCATGCACCAGCGGAAGGTATCGCGATGCGGATCCATTCCAGGGTTCATACTCGATCTTGAAGGCAAGGAAACCAGGTATTTTGAATTTCTCCGTGATGTAGCGATACGAAGAGCCAGGGGTAAAGGCAGGTAACGGATTATTCCCCTTGGCACGCCCAAAGGTTTCCGGGGCCGATCCCATGATGTTCTTTCCTACGAGGCCCCAGGCGAAATCGAAGTACTGCTTCGCCTTAATATAATCAGGGTCACTGGCTTTGCCGCCATTGGCCATGACTCGTTCCATCAGCAAGCGTGCGGAGATAAAATGCGCATGGACGTGCTGAATCTGGGTATCGGTCTGGTAGTTGAAGGTGCCGGTTTCCCGCTGGCCGCCTGGGAGGAAGAGCTTCGAATTTTGCTCGAGCATCGTCTGGTTGGCATCGGCGAAAGCCATGATGTCCTCGAGGAACCAGGGATCTTTGGTGATTCGATAGAGCCAGTAGTCGTTCATCATATTGATCTTCAGTTCGCCGTAGATCCAGGCGACGTGACCGAGGTCTTCGCGAACAGTTCCTTTCTTCACATCCTCAAGGAATTCTCTGCCACTCAATCCCGGTCCGTTTTTGTAGCGAGGATCCTTTGGGGCGAAGTAGAACCGGTGTACCATGGCTTCCTTGCCCTTGGATTGCAGTCGTGCCAGGACGTCGGGCGAGATCGGCTGGTTGAAGTTGTAGGCTTCGCTCTTCCCGCTGTCGGAAATGCCGTTGAGCTGCAACTTGAAGTCCTCGGGAAAGGTCTCGGGCAGGGGCTTCACGTCATGCCACTTTGGATCGAGGTGCTTGAGGGCTTCTTCATCGGTGCGTTTGATCTTTTTGCCGAGTTGAAGCGGAGCCTCCGTGTCCGGCGTTGCCCCTTTGACAGGATCCGGTGTTGGCGATTTCGATCGTGCCGGCTGTGCCGACCATTGCTTGATGTATCCTCGATCAGCAGTGGAGAAGTTCGTGAGGGGAAAGGTCAAATTCCTCTTATTGACACGAAGGGTCACCTTGTCGCCTGTGACTTTTACCAATTCCGCTTCAACTTTTTTTCCAGCCGTATCGGTAAAAGTTCTTACAGAGGTGCTGGTCTCGGGTTCGCTAGGTAGAGAAGTCTTCGTTCTGCTAGGAACGGAGGCCGGGGCCTTCGGCTTCCACTGGCGGAGATACTCCCGGTCACCAAGGGAAAGCATGGCTATAGGAATGGTGTATTCCTTGTCCTTCATAAGGAGGACTACCTTGTCCCCGGAGACTTCGACCACCTCCGCTTTGATTTGCCTTCCTTCAGTATCGATAAAAGTTCTTTCCGAAGTGCTGGACACAGAATCACTTGGTGCAGGTGTTTCAGATTCTTTAGGGGCGGAAGGACTGGGGGAGCCAGAGGAAAACGCCTCGTACACCTGTTTGGCATGCTCCAGAATGCGTTTCGCTTTTTCCACCTGCTCGGCTGGCACCTCGCCGCTGGTCAGCCATTCTTCGTGCTGCTTGAGATCTTCCTCTGCGAGCGCGCTTCGATTCTTGGCACGCTTTTTGTCACTTTTCCCTTCTACCTCGGTGTAATTCACGACCGTCGCATCCAGTCGATATTCGGGCCTCGTCCACCAGGGATCCTCCTTGCCTGATGGTTTGGCGGCCGGAGTCGTCGTCGTGCCATCCCCGGAGGTGGTCGTCATCGTGACCGTCTCTTGACCCGGGAACCGGTAGCGTTGCTCGGGCGGAGTGGGGTTGTCGAAATCGGTTGGCGGGTTGTACGTTTCGGGACTCGCATGGAGGAACTCCCGAAAGCGTTCTGGAACCTCCTCCATGGATTTCTTTCCGGTGAGAACCAGGGACAATTCAACGATCATTCCGGCCAGCTCCTCGTTCATTTCGGTGGACTTGAAATGGACGTTCTTGCCGTGCATCCAATTGGCAAACGGCGAGTCTTTGCTTTTGGACCGGGCATAGACCAGGCCCCACTGATCGCACAACGCGACCTGCGGATACTTGTCCAGGATCGGCTTTACCCAGTGATTCTGAGCCATCATCCGCCCTGCCTGGCGACCGCAACGCTCATTCTGAATATTGGGATGGGCAAACTGAATGCTGCGCCATTGGTCTTCCGGAAAAATAGCATCCACCCCATTGGTCGTCCCTTTGTCGCCCACATTATAACCGAAGGGAACCGGAGCCGTGGTGATCCAGATCACCTGCCTGCCTGCCTTGATGCTTTGGTTGAGTGATACCTCAAACAACTCCATGTATTCCTCCTTAGGAAGATTGCTGTTCCAGTGCCCTCCGTTGAAGGAGATCACATCCCAATGACGTCCCGGCTCATCGTAGGCGCCGAACCAGACCGGGTTGATGTGGACGCCCGCACAGTTGAGCCGCGGGTGGTCGATGTTGAGCTTTCCCTCAGATTGCTTGCGCAATTCTCCGCCATACCCCAGCGAGATGGAGTCGCCGATGTTCAAGACGCTTGGCAAACTTTTATCAAAGGCTTCAAAGCAATCGAGAACCGGCTCGAAGAAGACGGTGTGCGCCGTAATCACATTGCCCTCGATCGTGCCAACCACTCCCAGAACATCGCCATAGGGATCCAGCTCCCCGGGCTTCCATCCACTGATGTGCTTGTGATGTCGACCGGCCCCGTCCTCGTCGCAATCGGCGCCGAGTTTCCGGGTGGCAAAGGTTTGCTTACTGACTCTTTCCACCAGGGGATGCCCCGTCGGAGCCTGGAGGAGCTGGTAATTGATCA
>NVWB01000408.1 GCA_002733575.1 Blastopirellula sp.
CGTTTTGTGGATTCTTGATTTACAATGGTTTCAGATTCGCTCTTTTATGGTTAACGAAGACCCTCGAAACCGAGGAAGCTGTGAGTGGCCTGCCTGTGAAATTCTCACTAACGGGAAATTGGTCAACTCCCTTTTTCTTGACAACTAAAGTATTTCCTTGGATTGCGATCATTCTTCTTCTCTATAATACCTGGCACTTTTTAATGCGGCCGGTTCCTATTTAGAATTTATTGCATTCAGAAAAAAAGATCAAACCGGCGGCCGGACACAGAAAGAAAGGCGGATTTAAAATGAATAGCACTTGGAATCAAAAAGGAGTTCCACATAAAGGATGGAACTGTATAGATGTTATCGATCTTAATCCGGACAGTCTGCCTCGAGAGTATGTTGACTATTATGAGTGTGAAATGTGCTGCAAGACTAAGATAAGATTTGTGCATGTCATGAGTCATCCCGATCATGAAGATGACCTATCAGTTGGTTGTGTCTGCGCTGAAAAGATGAGCGATGATTATCGCAATCCTAAACAACGGGAGGGACATTTAATAAGAAAATCACAGCGAAAGAAAAAATGGCTCTCGCTTAAATGGAGGACATCACAAAAAGGAAATCCGTATTTAAAAAAAGACGGAATGTACATGACGGTATTTAGAGATAAATTCAAAGAAGGGTATTGGAAATTTACTATTGAAGGAAATTACAGCAAAGGCAAATTTCCATCTCAGGATGAGGCCAAACTCGCTTTATTTGAAGAGTACTGGAAAGGCTTAGAGTAAATTATAATCCCAATTTCAATAGCCTTCTCCCCTGATAATCTTTAGGCTTGCTGATTTTTAGTCCGTTTACAACGGGTGAACCACTCAAACTAGATAAGTCTTCTGAATGAAAAACATCAACTTGAGCAAGTGATGCAGTTGCTAACATGATTGAATCTTCGCCCTTGATTTTTTTTGTGCTATGTTTTCCCGATGCAGCAAACTCTTTTTTTCTCTGTTCCTCGGCCGCGGTTCTAAATTGTCCTCCTAGTATTGCAATGGAAGGTCTTACGTCTAACACTTCTACATTGTCTCCATCGCAAAAGTCGCGGAATTCATTGTAAGCTGTTGCTGATTTTTTATGCTGAGTGACTTCCGAAAAGACGAGACTAGATAGAACGATAATCGCTCTATTATTTTCTACCTCTTCAATAATGAATCCAATAGACGCAAGATCTTTCGATGGGTCTTTTTGAAACCATGCGATGAAAACTTCTGAATCCCATCCATAGGTATAGAGTTTATTACTAGTCATTTCTCAATTGGCGGATAAATTCAGAGGAGTCAGGTTGATTGGGTTCATACAAAACGCCGTAGAGAGAGCTTAGCTTTGGTAGCTCTTTGTTTGATTTAAGCTTTACTAATGATGTCACTTCGGCTTGATATGGGTAAAGAGCATGCTCTTTATATTTTAGAGTTCCCTCAATCTTCGCAGAGTGTCTAATTGTATTTTTTACTTGATAAAATAATTGATCAGGAAAGTAACACTTTACAAAAGTATTATTCTTTCCCAACAGCGGATAGAGCTTGAAGAATGGTACTTTCTCATGAGTGATGATATCTTCTAGCCTTCCCTTGACTGTTCCAATGGAAACAAAGTCAGGGGCTAGTAGGTTGTCAATATTCTCAGAAAACTTGTTAGTAAGTTGAGTCTCTGATAGATATATTCGGGCAGCGTCATCCCTAATAGGCTTCGCCAACTTCCTTAAATCAGAAAGCAAATCATCTTGAATTCTGTCATCAATGGACGATCCATCTTGCAATGCTTTGACCGTAGTATTAAATAGTCTGATTGCAGGAAAAGAAATCTTCTTTGCATACTCATCAACAGCTGGTTCAATCTCTGCAATTGCACTTCCGATTTCTAGGCCAGTGATCCGATATTTTGCTTTCTTGCTTGAATTAGTGATACAAGATTCAAAACCTGATAGGCATTTTTTGATTGTTTGAAGTACACTAGCAAAGTGATCAAGACGCGCAAAACCCTCAAGTGCTGGGGCACCTTCAATTTTGACACGGATTTTTGATTTGCTAGGCAAAATGTTTTTTCCAATGGGGTATTTATATTGTATCGTCTAATGAATCCCATGCCCAGAATTAATCAAGAAACAACTGAACAATTCTCCCAAATGGAATATTTCACAGCAGTTAGACAAATCAGGACAACGAGAAATACCGGATCAAACTAGTGTTTGTACAAGAAGCAAGGCCAGCCTAAAAAATTAGCACAGCGGCGGCCGGACACAGAAAGAAACTCACTGTTTTTTTTGAACCGTTCCCCTTGGGGTTCAGAGTTTTTCCCTCCAGGGAGAACCTACCCCCGTTTTTTCCAGGGCAGGTTCTCACCAATTTGCAAATTTGACCGCGTTGTATCTCTTGTGACTTCAACGCTTTACGTCTTCTCCAATCGCGTCTTGGCAATCGCCGCAATCTCTGGGCTCTGCTCAATTCCTACCGCATCCAGCCCCAGCTCCCGTGCCGCCACAATCGTGGTGCCACTGCCGGCAAACGGGTCCAGCACGCGGCCGCCTGGCACATGCTCCACGCATTGGCATAGCTGCTTGAGCAGTTCCACCGGCTTCTCGGCCGCATGCACGCGGTACTTGTGGTGCACAATCGGCAACGCAAACCCACCATGCCCATTGCTGCCTTGCCGCTCACGTTTGCCCGCCGTGCCCCACAGCACAAACTCACACCGCTGGTCAAAGCCACCCATCGCCGGCCGGGCCTGGCCCTTGTTCCAAGCCATGCCCCCTTTCCATAAGAAATCAGCCGCTTGCAGCGCATCACTCATCACCGGGTATTGCCGCCAATCAATAAACACGCACAGCATGCCGCCAGGCTTCAGCAATTGCCGGCACTGCGAAAGCCACATTGTACTCCAAGCCAAATAACTCCGCTGATCGCGGTTATCGCCTAAGAAATCAGGATGCACTTTCTTCGCATCGCTACTCTGATATTTGCTACTCGTTCTCGCTTGCCGCTGGGCAATCGCCGTGCCACCGCTCGAATAGGGTGGGTCACAAATCACCGCGTCAAACAGCTCTCCTTTCGCAATCAGGCCAGACATCACCTGCCGGCACTCACCCAAAATCAACCGAGACCCTTTCCGCTTCCATACGTTCCTCACAACACCGCTCCTTGTCATGTTTCACGATGCACCGCCCGCCACGCTACTTAGAATTCAAAAGCCCATCAAGACGTATTGTTGCGGGGATCGCCCGGCCGCGGTTATTTTCGCAAGTATGAAAGCGGAAGTGATATTAAATCATACTCTCTATCTATGTTTCAACGCATTTCCCATTAGTTCCCTCTACGGTAGCGAAGAGGGAACTAATGATTTCTTACTCTAAATTGGGCAGAGCAGCCTTGAGTTCTGACCATCCAGCAGCCGTGACCTGCGTGCTGCCGAGGCTCAGGCGATTCAGACTTGTCAAGCCTTTCAGATGTTTCAGCCCGGCATCCGTGATCTGCGTGTTGACGAGCCACAGCATACTCAGATTGGTCAGGCCCTTCAGATGCTCCAGTCCAGAATCCGTGACCTGCGTGTCGTCGAGGCTCAGGCTATTCAGACTAGTCAGGCCTTTCAAATGTTCCAGTCCAGCATCCGTGACCTGCGTGCTGCCGAGGCTCAGGTGATTCAGACTTGTCAAGCCTTTCAGATGTTCTAGCCCGGCACCCGTGATCTGCGTGCCGCTGAGCCATAGGCGATTCAGACTTGTCAAGCCTTTCAGATGTTCCAGCCCGGCATCCGTGATCTGTGTGTCGACGAGCGACAGCCTATTCAGTTTGGTCAGGCCTTTCAGGTGTTCCAGTCCAGCATCCGTGATCTGCGTGCGGTAGAGGTGCAGGGTATTCAGACTGGTTAGGCCTTTCAGATGCTCCAACCCAGCATCCGTGATCTGTGTGTTGTCGAGGTGCAGCTCTGTCAGCTTGGTCAGGTCTTTCAGATGTTCCAGCCCGGCATCCGTGATCTGCGTGTTATAGAGGCTCAGGTAATTCAGACTGGTCAGGTCTTTTAGATGTTTCAGGCCGGCATCCGTAATTTCACTGTATTCGAGATGGACATCAATCACCTCACCTGATTTGTTGAGCGAGACTCTGCCGCCATTCGCCAAAACCCACTCGACCGCCAACCGCTGCTGCCTTGCCTGAGAAATCATCACACTCAGCGGCACCAGTAGAACACATACTAGCGTCACTAAAATAAATAGGGTTCGCATACTAAAACGGATTTTGGGTAGCCTCAGTCGATTCTTGGACGAATCCCCATTTGGTTCTCTGACCTCGTCACGCGGTTGAGGTGTTGTGCTTTTATTTTGGTTATCAGGCTCGTTCATTATCTATTATTATTCGGGGATTTTCCTCTGCGGTAGCGAAGTGGGACTTATGAATTGCTTACATTACACCTGGGAAGAGCTGCCTTGAGTTCTGACAGCCCGGCATCCGTGATCTTCGTGTCGTTGAGGATAATGTTATATAGGTTAGTTAGGCCTTTCAGGTGTTCCAGTCCGGCATCAGTGATCTGCGTGGATCTGAGGTCCAGGTAAGTCAGACTGGTTAGGTCTTTCAGATTCTCCAGCCCAGCATCAGTGATCTGCGTGCGGTGGAGGCTCAGGCCTTTCAGACTGGTTAGGCCGTTTAGAGATTCCAGCCCCGCATCCGTGACCTGTGTGCCATCGAGGTTCAGGCTTGTCAGACTAGTCAGGCCTTTCAAATGTTCTAGCCCGGCATCCGTGATTTTCGTATTTCTGAGGTCGACTTGATTCACCGTACCTGTTTGGTTGAGGTGGACCCTGCCGCCTAGCTTTTGAATCTCAGCGACCGCCAACCGCTGCTGCCTCGCCTGATAAAGCTTCATACTTAGCGGTACCAACACAACACAATGCAGCGTCACTAAAATAAATAGGGTACGCATACTAAAACGGAATTTGGAAGGCCGCTGTCGAATCTTGGACGAATCCCCTTTTGGTTCTCTGACCACGTCATGCGGTTGAGGTGTTGTGCTTTTATTTTGGTTATCAGGCTCGTTCATAATCTTTTATTATCCATGAGTTCCCTCTGCGGTAGCGAAGTGGGCCTTAAAATTTGTATACGTCACATTTGGGAAGAGCTGCCTTGAGTTCTGACAGTCCGGCATCCGTGATCTGCGTGTCGGTGAGGTTCAGCTCATTCAGACTGGTCAAGCCTTTCAAATATTCCAATCCAGCATCTGTAATCTGCGTGTTGTCTAGGTACAGACGTTTAAGACTGGTCAAGCCTTTCAGATTTTCCAGTCCGGCATCCGTGATCTGAGTGCCCCAGAGGTCCAGGAACTCCAGACTGGTCAAGCCTTTCAGATGTTCCAGCCCGGCATCCGTGATCTGCGTGACTTCGAGACCTAGGTTTGTCAGACTGGTCAGACCTTTCAGATTTTCCAGCCCGGCATTCGTGATCTGCGTGCCGTTGAGGACCAGTTGATTCAGACTAGTCAGGCCTTTCAGATGCTCCAGCCCGGCATCCGTGATCTTCGTGTTGCTGAGGACCAGTTGATTCAGACTAGTCAAGCCTTTCAGATGCTCCAGCCCGGCATCCGTGATCTTCGTGTTGCTGAGATAGACTTCAATCACCTCACCTGATTCGTTGAGCGTGACCTCGCCTTCAAACTTTTCGATTTCCGCGACAGCGGCAGCCTGTTCGGGTATTGGCAATGTTTCCGGGACAGTGGTCGCAGGCTCAGGCCCGCACCCGCAGAAAAGTAGAACGAGCGAAAACACTAAAGCGAGAAACGGTTTCATGATTGGGCCTTTGTTTGGATTGATAATCGAGGTAAGACGTTCGTGTGGTTCCAGGTGAATTTCCGGCGATGACATTTACCCAGCATTTCCCATGAGTTCCCTCTGCGATAGCGAAGTGGAACTTATTATCTGCTTACGTCACAATTGGGAAGAGCTGCCTTGAGTTCTGACATTCCGGCATCCGTGATCTGTGTGCCGGTGAGGATCAGGTAGGTCAGACTGGTCAAGCCTTTCAGATGTTCCAGTCCAGCATCTGTGATTTTCGTGCCGCCGAGGTACAAGGTATGCAGACTGGTCAGTCCTTTCAGATGTACCAGCCCGGCATCCGTGATTTTCGGACCCCAGAGGGTCAGGTGATACAGACTTGTCAAGCCTTTCAGATGTTCCAGTCCGGCGTCTGTGATCTGCGTTTGCTGGAGGGCCAAGTATGTCAGACTAGTCAT
>NVWB01000409.1 GCA_002733575.1 Blastopirellula sp.
ACAGAGAACATCGCCACAAAAGACATTCAGCTAAGCTCTAGCAATCTGGCGTACATAATATATACATCGGGCTCCACTGGGAAACCAAAGGGAGTCATGATAGAGCACAAGAGTGCAATATCATTGCTGACATGGGGGCAGGAGACATACTCTGAAGCAGAACTAAGGGCAGTTCTTGCTTCGACCACAATCTGTTTTGATTTGTCAATTTTTGAAATTTTTCTGCCGCTCGCCGCAGGTGGGAGCCTAGTTGTTGTGCGTGACATCCTTGATCTAGTAGCAAGCTCTCAGTTGCCGAGCATTACACTGATAAATACAGTGCCTTCAGCAATAAAGGAACTTGCTAAGATAGGGAAAATACCGGGCTCAGTAGTTACAATAAACCTTGCAGGGGAGGTCTTACACAATAGTGTCGTCCAGTTGGTTAAGGAAAACTCTCAAGTAGAAAATATCTACAATCTATATGGACCTTCAGAAGATACCACCTACACTACTTTTTCCAAGGTAGACTTATACGATAGTTCTGAGCCGAATATTGGTAAGCCGATATCTAACACCGGGATATATGTACTTGATCAATCACGTACGCCGTTGCCTATCGGTGCGGTGGGGGAAATTTATGTTTCAGGTGAAGGATTAGCACGTGGCTATCTAAACAATCCTGAGCTGACGAAGGATAAATTTGTCCCGAATTCTATCAATAGAGAAAAAGGAGATAGGCTTTACCGAACTGGCGACTTAGCGAAGTGGATGCCTGATGGAAGCCTAAAGTTTTTGGGGCGTAACGATTTTCAAATAAAACTTAGAGGATTTCGAATTGAATTGGGAGAGATAGAGAATGTGCTGATGTCGCATAGAGACGTGACTAACTGCGTAGTTCTCATGTGCGATAGACAACAAGGCGACAAATATCTAGTTGCCTACGTTGTGTTAGATGACATTGTTGACTCGCAAATACATGATGGATTCCAGTCTCGACTTCAAGAATACATACAACATGAATTACCCCCACACATGGTACCCGGTGCATTCGTGATTCTCGATTCACTGCCTCTAACGCCAAATGGGAAAATTGACCGTAATTCACTACCTGCATTAGATCAAGATACACTTAAAAGCAGAAAATTCGTAACTCCAAAAACCATTACTGAAAAGGTAGTTGCGGATTTGTGGTCAGAAATTCTTGGCCTAGAATCTCGAGAAGTCAGTGTTAATGACAATTTTTTCTCATTAGGAGGTCACTCACTTCTAATTCC
Source organism: Blastopirellula sp. (assembly GCA_002733575.1). Lineage (GTDB taxonomy): Bacteria > Planctomycetota > Planctomycetia > Pirellulales > Pirellulaceae. Next base: position 1,257 of record NVWB01000409.1, read on the forward strand.
AAGCTTAGTGCACAAGCTCGAAAAACGAGGCATATTGACCGATGTTCATACTGTCTTTAAGGCAGAATCCCTTCAGGTTTTGGCCAATTTTCTAGACGAATCAACGCCTAATAGTTCCTATTCATTGGAAGAATCATTCTATGAAATCTCTCCTGATTGTGATGATATTACTCCAGCTATGCTGCCTTTGGTTGATTTGAGCGAGAAGGAAATCGCTGGTATCACAGAGCATTGTTCAGGTGGTATGAAAAACATCCAGGATGTCTATCCCCTAGGTCCTTTGCAAGAAGGAATCTTGTTTCATCATCTGCTTCACAAAGAAAATGACCCATACATTATTTTGCTTTCTTATGCTGTTGAGACGAAACAACTATTAGATAAATATCTCGCAGCACTACAGTCGTTGGTTGACCATCATGACGTTTTGCGCACGCTAATATATACTGAAAATGTATCGAGTCCTGTGCAAGTTGTTTTGAGAAAGTCAATATTGATGGTAGAAGAGTTTCAGTTAAATCCTGATGTAGATACTAACGAACAATTAGAGGAGTTAATTCAGGAACCGCAGACGATGTCTTTGGATCGGGCGCCGTTACTACGAGTCAAAATTACGAGAAAACCCAATTCTACTGAGTGGGTAGTGTTGCTCCAGTTCCATCATATAGTGCTTGATCATATAAGCCTTGACATCATTAATTCTGAAATTAAGAACTTTATTGCAGGTGACAGCAGTATTCCAACGCCGCCTTCCTCATATCGCAATTTCATTTCCCAAACCAAACGTTCAGGAAATAGCTTGGAGGCTGAGCAATACTTCGGGAATATGTTAGGCGGGTTTGACGAACCTTCGATAGCATTTGATTTGAGGAAAGATGGTTCTAACAGTACGAAACTTGGAGAGAAAAATAAGTTGTTGTCGCCAGATCTGTCTCAGAAAATACGGGATTGTACGAGCTCCTTAGCCTTAAGCCCATCTGTTCTATTCCACGTAGCTTTGAGTATTGTTGTAGCTCATAGCAGCGGAAGAAAAGATATTGTTTTTGGTACGGTTATGTCTGGCCGCCTTCACGCGAATGACTATAGTAGAACTTTGGGGCTGTTTATTAATACGCTGCCGATTAGGTTAAATCTAGAAGGAAAAAATCTGAGAGAGTTACTTTCAGAGGCAAACCTGACTATCGCGAATTTAATTCGATATGAGCAAACATCTTTGACTCTGGCTCAAAGCTGTAGTGATGTAGATGATGGCACACCTTTATTTAATACGCTCCTAAACTACAGGCACTCAAAGAATTTGGGAGATGACTTGGGTCTAAAATCTGACGAAGGTAGAATCACTCCTCTCGGTAGCCGAATACGTACGAATTACCCAGTTTCTATCGCCGTTGACGATTTTGGCAAACAGTTTGCTATTGACGTAAAAGTTGATGGCGTTATTACAGCCGACAGAATGCTCTCGTATTTTGAATCTACTCTAGAGAACCTAGTCGAGTCATTGAGCTCAACTCTAGATCAGCCAGTTGAAAGCATTTGTATGATTCCGGATTCTGAACGAGAACAACTGATATACGATTGGAACAACACCGATAAGTTATTTCTTACTGACAAGTGTATTCATGAGTTATTTGAAGAACAAGTTAGCAAAACGCCTAACAATGCAGCAGTAATATACAGAGATTATGAATGCAGTTACAAGCTACTAAATGAGAAGGCTAATCGATTGGCCCACTATTTGATCAAAAACGGTGTTCAAGCCAATACATTGGTCGGGCTATACATGGAGAGGTCATTGGATTTAATGGTCGCTTTATTGGGAATTATGAAAGCTGGTGGAACCTATATACCTTTAGACCCTGCATCTCCTAAAGCTCGAGTTACTCAGATACTTGAAAGCTCTTCAGCCGAATTCGTGGTAACTCATAACCGGCTTAAACATAACCTGTATGCGCCAAATCAATTAGTAGTTTGTTTGGATGAAGTTGCTGAAGCTGTACAAATTTTAAATTGCGATGATAAGAACCCAACAACTCAAGATACAGCTCTAAGTTCTGATTGTCTGGCATATGTCATATTTACATCAGGCTCAACGGGAATGCCTAAGGGTGTGATGATTTCACATAAGAATGTAGTTAATTTTCTACAGTGTGCTGTAGATGCGTTTGTGACAGGTGACATTGTCGGTTCAGTTGTCAGTTCTACAGTAGCGTTTGATGCAACAGTACAATCTCTGTACGTCCCACTATGTTGTGGAAAGTTCGTAGAGATGTTGGAAGAGGGAAATACACTCATAGATTCTTTATCGGAGCGTCTAATTTGCAGTAGTGACCCACTACTATTCAAAATCACACCCTCGCATCTAAAAGCCGTGTTAGGCACTAGTCAGTGCAGCGAAGTCTCCAGAACGAAGCACTCTATTGTTGTCGCTGGTGAGGAGTTGACGGCTGGGCTTTTGCAATCCATGAAAGTGTTTTTGCCACAAGCCATATTTCACAATGAGTACGGTCCAACTGAAACTACCGTAGGTTCTAGTGCTTTCCCAGTTCCCAGCAATATTTCAAACTACGAAGCTTCTGACAGGATTCCAATTGGTAAGCCATTTCCTAACGTTAACTACTATGTGCTAGATGAGAAACTCAACACCAAAGCTATATATTGTAAGGGTGAACTTTACATTGGGGGGGAAGGGATTGCAGAAGGATATCTCAACCAGCCGAATTTGACTGTGGAAAAATTCGTTAATAACCCATTCTCTAAACACGCTAATAGGAAAATATACAGAACGGGCGACCTTGTTCGATGGTTGGAAGATGGCAACATTGAATTTCTGGGCCGTATCGACAATCAAGTTAAAGTTCGCGGTTTTAGAGTTGAGTTGAGTGAAATCGAACACTATCTGTCAGAGTTAGACGAAGTTAAGGATGTAGTAGTACTGACTCAGGATCTAGGCAATATTGATAAATCTATCGTCGGGTATGTGGTTCTTACTGAGGATGCGTGCAAAGTAGGACAATATGACTATCAGGCCGGCTGGCGCGAGCACCTCAAAAACAAGTTACCCAAATATATGATTCCGGCTGCTTTTGTTGTGCTGCCTAAATTTCCGGAGACTCTGAGTGGCAAGATTGATCGGAACTCTTTACCGCGAGTGGGTGAAGATGACCTTGTAACTGTCGAATACGTTAGTCCCCGATCACAGTTAGAAGAAAGCTTGGCGGTAATATGGGCAGATCTTTTTGATACTGATGTAGGAAAGATCAGTGCGTTAGAGAACTTCTTCGATCTAGGCGGACACTCACTGTTGGCAGTCAACTTGAGTTCAGTGATTCGTTCCAAGCTAGGGTTAGAACTTTCGCTCTCAGATGTATTCAATAATCCGGTTTTAGAAGACTTAGCGAAGGCTGTAGAAAAAGCTCAAATTTCCGACCCGCGATCGGTTATCTCGTCAACATCCAAAGGGCCGGGTAAATACCTTGCCTCGTATGCCCAAAAAAGATTGTGGTTTATTGATCAATTGAGTGAGGGCAGTAGCGCTCACTACAACATGCCTGGGGCCGTAAAAATTTATGGAAAATTTGAGTCGCAGTTTGCCGAAGTTGCACTTCAGCGTATTGTGAATCGTCATGATTCGCTAAGAACTGTATTTGTCGGAGATGAGGATGTTTGGCAGATCGTTAATGAACATGTGAAATTCGAGCTTCAACAAATTGATATGAGCCTGTTATCGAAACTAGAACAGGAACACAATGTCCTCACCATAGTTAACGAAGAAGCAGCCACCCCTTTCAATTTGTCTCGAGACCTTATGTTAAGGGGGACATTTATAAGATTGGCGGATGAGGAGGTAGTGCTGCTTTTTAATATGCACCATATAGCATCGGATGGTACATCGCTGGCTGTATTTATCTCGGAGTTTCATCAGCAATATGATGCAGTAGCAGCGGGTAAGTCCGATCCGCTTTCACCACTAGATATTCAATATGTTGACTATTCAAATTGGCAGAATGATTGGATGCAGGGTGAAGTAAAAAGAACGCAGCTTAACTACTGGAAGAAGCAACTATCGGACTTGCCCCCAGTGCATAGCTTGCCGTTAAATTTTCCAAGACCAAGTACACAATCGTATGCTGGGAGAAATCACAAGTTTAAGTTAGATCGTTCCAAACTTAGAGCACTCAAAGCCTTAGCGTCTTCTCATCAATCATCGTTATTCATGGTGCTGCATGCCGTTCTTAGTATTCTCCATGCGCGAATTGGAACTAGCAAGGATGTTGTAATTGGCACTCCTATGGCAAATCGTTTGCAAAAGGAATTGGAACCATTGATAGGTTTTTTTCTCAACACGATAGTCCTGAGAACGGATTGCTCAGAGAACATTCCTTTTTCAGAATTTCTGAGTCGAGTTAAAGAAATTAATCTGAAGGCACAGACTTACCAAGACATTCCATTTGAGTATTTGGTCGAACATCTTAACCCTGATCGGAGTGCACAGTACACGCCCTTATTTCAAGTGATGCTCCACCTAAATAATACGCCAGTTGTAACGGCGGCCGAAAAGGCATATTCAAATGACTATTACGGTGAATTTTTAGAATCGCAGGATGTACTTTCCAAATTTGAAATGACATTGCACGCGTGGGAGGCGGATGAAGAATTGCATTTCATGTATGAATACAAAACTGACTTATTTAGCGAAGACACTATTGCCACATTGAGCAATAGCTTTCTTGCCATTATGCAGGGTGTAGTATCGGATCCTGATCGCTGTATATTGGAGTTGCCTGTGTTAGATCCAAGCAGCGAGAATAAGTTGCTTTGCAACTGGACAAACACGAACATTGACTATCGTACTGACCTTAATTTGCACGAGCTGTTTCTCGAACAGTCAGCATCTAGCCCGAAACGCATCGCCGTTAAAGATGCCACTG
>NVWB01000410.1 GCA_002733575.1 Blastopirellula sp.
GACGTGGTCCCATCATCGCTTCAATCTCCCAATTCAATAGAAGAACTGAATCAGCAAATAATGACTACTTCAAGACGGCCTTTTTCAACAAAATCAGCCAACTGCAGCCATTCGCGATTTTCTGCCCAATAACAATTGAGCCCACAGCGCCATAATATGTATGTCGCAAATGCGACGTTTAACCTTGGTGTAAAATAGAAGGGTTATCCTTGAGTTACGGTTCGGCTCTTTTCGTTGGAATGCAAGGGGCATGCGTTACCCTTTTCGTCATTGGTCTCGTAATTGCGGATTTTGCTTCTTACCACCCCCCACGCTCAGGTGAATGAGACATAATATTCAATATGAAGACTTTCGCCGACTAATTGATCATCCTGCGGGCCGAAACGGTTTAGCTAATGAAACCGGGAAATCCAGTGTCATTGCCTGTCGGTTTCGGGAGATCAGCACGAGAACGACGATTGTCGCCAAATATGGCAGGGCAGAGAGAAACTCTGTTGGGATTTTGAGGCCAATTGCCTGACCCTGAAGTTGCAGGATCGTCATGCCGCCAAACAGCCACGCTCCGAGGATGACACGTTTTGGTCTCCAGGCTGCAAATACCACCAAGGCCAAGGCAATCCAACCACGACCGGCAGTCATATTCTCAACCCATAGGGGAGTATAGACTAGCGACAGATAAGCTCCGCCAAGTCCGGCCATGGCACCACCGAACATCACCGCAAGATATCGAGTACGGATGACCGGGAACCCGATGGCGTGAGCCGAATCAGGGCTTTCCCCGATTGCCCGTAAAGCCAGCCCGGCTTTGGTTTTGTAAAGAAACCAGCTGACCAGAGCAAACATTACAAATGCGAAATAGACCAGGGGATCGAACCGGAACAGCATTTCTCCCAAAACTGGGATATCAGATAGTCCGGGAATATGGATGGGTTTGATGGCCTCAACTGGCGTGCTGCCGAATCCACGCCCTACAAACGCCGAAACTCCGGTGCCGAATATGGCTAGGGCCAGGCCTGCGGCATACTGATTGGTCATGAACGTAAGTACGAGGACGCCGAAAATCAGGGAGACCAAAGCACCCGCAAGAACCGCCACCACCAAAGCTAAAATCATGGGCAACCCGGCAAAATGCGCCCATACGCCGAAGGCGGCACCAACCAGCATCATACCTTCGATGCCGAGGTTCAAAACGCCGGATTTTTCGACGATCAACTCGCCAAGCGCAGCGAAGATAAGCGGTGTTGCGGCAATAATTGTTGCCACGAAAATGGAGATGAACAGATCCATTAAAGTGCCCTCGTGGTGAGTTTGCGGATACGGAAATTAATCAGGAAATTGCTGGCAAGCAGGAAGAACAGCAGCAAGCCCTGGAAAATCAGAGCAATTGATGATGGCAGGCCCAGTTTCAATTGAACCGCCTCACCACCCAGATAAATCAGCGACAACAACAGTCCACCCAGTACGATCCCGAAGGCGTTAAGCCGGCCAATGAAGGCCACAATGATCGCGGCAAAACCATATCCAGGGGAGATTTGCGATGAAAGTTGTCCAAGCGGGCCAGCGACCTCGCTCATGCCTGCTAAACCGGCTGTAGCCCCTGAGATCAACAGGCCTATCCAGATAGAAGCAGACGCTTTGAAACCGGCATATTTAGCAGCAGCGGGAGCGATTCCGCCGACCGACATTTTATACCCCAGGAAGCTTCGTTCCATGAAAACCCAGGCCAGAATGACGACCACTACAGTAAAAAAGATTGAGGTGTTTAGGCGATACGAATAATCAAACACTTCTAACATGCCAGCTTGTGGCAAAAGGGCCGTTTGAGGGAAATTGAAACCATCAGGATCCCGCCAAGGACCGTGAACAAGATATGATAGCAACAGAGCCGCCACATAGGTCAACATGAGCGTTACAAGTATCTCGTTGGTGTTCATCCTGTCTTTGAGGAACGCCGGAATTGCAGCCCAAAGTGCGCCCCCAACCATTCCGGCGATTACCATCATCGGCAAAAGCAATACGCTTTCCTGCCAGGGCGAAAACAAGCCTACTCCAGCGGCTGCGATAGCGCCAATGATCAGCTGACCCTCTGCGCCGATATTCCAGACATTCGCTCGAAACCCGATTGCCAAACCGCAGGCGATTAATATCAATGGAGACGCTTTTAGCAGCCATTCCGACACGCCGTTCAGCGTCGTCAGAGGTTGCACAAAGAATGTGTAAAGCGTGACAAACGGATTTAGCCCCAGAGACAGAAAGAGCAGCGAACTGATGATCACCGTCAGACCGATTGCGATCAAAGGCGCCGCAATTGCCATGCTCCGCGAGGGTTCTGCCCGCGGTTCGATCTTAAACGCCATATTTTATGCCTTGGATGTTGGTTTCTTTCGCATCATTGCCGCCTGTCATCAATAATCCGACTTCTTCGACCGAGGTTTGTTTACGATCCAGTGAATGTGACAGTTTCCCGTCGGCAATCACGTAAATCCGGTCACAAATTTCAAACAGCTCTTCCAACTCTTCAGAAATAATCACAACAGATCCACCTGATCGACTGAGGTCAATCAATGTTTGCCGAATATATGCCGCAGCGCCCACATCAACACCCCATGTGGGTTGTGAAACGAGCAGCACTTTGGGATTGAGCTCGATCTCGCGACCCATGATGAATTTTTGCAAGTTACCGCCGGAAAGACTGAGCGCCTGCGCTTCCGGCCCATTGGCTTTGACCTTGAATTTCGCGATTACGTTTTGCGCAAATTCTTTCGCTTTGGCGCGTTTGGCTATGCCGTGCTTGACCATGCCCTTGCGATGGGCAGTAAGAAGAGCGTTTTCTGACAAATCGTATGACGGGACAGCGCCTCGTCCAAGCCGTTCTTCTGGCACAAACCCCAGACCCAAATCGCGTCGAGCGCCCGCATCAAGTGCGCCGATGGCCCGGCCGTTCAGCGTTATTTCGTCGGCCCGATCGGCGATCCGCTCACCACTCACAACAGCGGCCAGTTCGCTTTGACCATTGCCTGAAACGCCTGCAATACCGACGATTTCTCCGCCAAAGGCGTCAAGACTGATCGACTTTAGAGAAGTGCCCATGATGTTTTCCGAAACGAGATTCAAATCAATCAGCGCAAGCATTGGTTCTTCAGTTCGTTTCGCCGGTGTGACTGACATTTCCGGCAGGTCGCTGCCGACCATCATGCGCGCGAGTTCAGCTGAGGTTGATTTGCGAGGATCAGCCTCTCCGCTCACGCGGCCTCCACGTAAAATAGTGGCCGAGTGGCAAAGGTCACGCACCTCGTCCAGTTTGTGGCTGATATAGAGGATGCTGCATCCCTCATCAGCCAATTGGCGTAGGGTTTCGAACAGCGTTTTAACCGCCTGCGGGGTCAGAACCGATGTGGGTTCATCAAGGATAAGGAGTTTCGGATTACGCAGCAAGCAGCGCACAATTTCAACCCGTTGCCGCTCGCCAACCGACAGCGACATAACCAGCCTATCCGGGTCGATAGGCAATCCATATCGGCGCGACACTTTAAGTATCTTTTCTGCAAGCTTTTTCAGTTCCAAACGGCCGGGCATCGAAAGGGCGATATTTTCGACCACGGTGATCGATTCAAACAGCGCGAAATGCTGGTAGACCATTTCAATCCCAAGTTGGCGCGAAACCGCAGGCCCGTGTTCACTAACGGCTTCCCCGTCACAGAAAATTTCGCCCTTGTCTGCAGGGCAGGCACCATAGATGATCTTCATCAACGTGCTTTTTCCGGCACCGTTCTCTCCAAGAACCGCATGAATTTCGCCCGGAAGAACAGAGAGTGAAATGTCATCATTTGCAATCACACCAGGGTATAATTTGCAGATGCCACGCAATTCGAGCCGTGGTGTCATTGTGCGGAAGCTCCTAAGAAATTGGGCCACCTGTAACCAAACAGGCAGCCCGTATTTTGCGGATCGTATTACCCGAGGTTACCGATCATGCCTTGGACAAACCAGTTAAATCCGCGAATGTCTCCATTTGGCAACACGCTGCCTGCTTCGACGCGAACAGTACCAGCCTGATCTTTCAACACGCCTGCATAGGGATGCAGGGTGCCGGCGATGATGTCAGTGCGGGCTTTTTCTGCTTCGGCAACAGCTTCGGCGGAAAGGTTGGTATTATAGGGCGACATTTGCACAATGCCGTCTGACAAACCTTGCCATCTTTCACTGGTTGCCCACGTGCCGGCAGCAACGTCCTTAGCAGCCTTTACATATATTGGTACCCAGTTAAGCGTAAAAGCCGTTAAATGCTTGCCATTGCCAAACTGTGACATATCGCCGCCATAACCGATCGACCAAGCATCGTTTTCTCCTGCCACCTGAACGCCGGTAGCAGTATCTGTCATTGAGCAGATAACGTCGCAACCCTGTGCAATGAGAGTTTTAGTAGCTTCCTTTTCCTTACCCGGATCGAACCAGGAATTAAGGAAGATCACATTGCAGGTGATGTCCGGGTTGACGCTTTGAGCACCGCGCAGAAGTGCGTTTGCAGGACCCACGATATCAGGGATCGGGAAGCCACCGACAAATCCAATTTTTGCAGATTTAGAGACATGTCCAGCGGTAACGCCTGCCACATAAGTTCCTTCATAATACTTGGCTTCAAAGGTGCCGAGGTTTTTCAGATGCTTGATGCCCGAGCAATGTTCAAACGCAACGTTCGGGAAGCGTGGTGCCACTTTTTGCATCGGTGTCCCGTGCGAAAAGCTGGTGCCAAATACTAGATCATTGCCACTAGATGCCAACTCACGGAAAATACGTTCTGCATCTTGCGGCAGGTAAATATTTTCAATGACAGTCAATTCAACTTTGTCGCCAAACTCGGCCTTAATCGCTTCAATTCCGAGGCTATGTTGTTTTGTCCAACCGATTTCTGACACCGGTGAAACATATACTGCACCGACTTTTAGCTTGCCTGCTGCACTGGCGAAATTAGGCAATCCCGCAATACTGGTCGCCAGACCGGCGGCGGCACCGTATTTCAGGATTTCCCTGCGTGTAGTATTAGTCATTTAGTTTACTCCCTGTTTTAGATGGATTAACTTCACTTGATATCCTCCGAGGTCATTTGCCGTGGGCGTGAGTTATAATCCGGCAAGCGTTAGCTGGCCTCTTGCAACGCTCCATTGTCCTCCGCGATATAGGGTTCCAGCGCCTCGCGCGCGCTCATCGCAGGCTTAGCATCTTCATCGAGAACAAAGCCGCGTACGACGTTTCGATGATGAGTGTCGATTAAGGCTTGGGCTTCCGCGACCTGACCGTTTTCCAGCAGATCAATCAACTTGGAATGGTCATGCAGCAAACCGCAATAATCGAACCTACTGCCAACCAACGTCCGCAAAAGCGAAGTGCGCCTGATCAACTGTGTGTGCATTGCTTGCACAACAGTGTTTCTGGCCAACCGTACAAAAATCTCATGAAAACTCGAGCCAAGTTGATCAGATAGAGCGTTGTTATTTTCTTCAACCGCTTTATTCTGCAACTCAACATGTCGACGCAATTCAGCCCATTCGTGTGGTCCCAAGCGACCAGAAAGTTGCGAGGCAACGCCTTGCTCCAACATCGTAAGCGCATCGTAGATCTCCATCGCTTCGCGATAGCTTGGGCGTGAAATGAATGCCCCGCGATTAAGTTCAATCGTCACTAAACCATCGTCAGCCAAGCGGATAATTGCCTGACGCACAACAGGGCGGCTAACACTAAACAAATCTGCCATGACTTGCTCGCTGAGCTTACAGCCAGGCCAAAGGCGCTTGTTTATAATCGCCCTTGTTACGATCTGCGCAATTTCATCGGCTCGGGTCGCCATCTGTATCTATCTCTTCTTACTTTTGTGCCATCCATTCATCTTGATTGGCATCAACTCCATAACGATTGATACCTCATATCTGAAATATTGCAATCCTTTTTCTAAAAATTGATATACAATCTGGTTAAGATAGATTAGCATTAATTCAATAGGAAGGACATCAGATGGCCTGCACGGACAAAGTATTACTGGATGATTGGCATGTTGTTGCCGAACTTGAAGCTCTTGCTAAGTGTCCAACCCGAAACTAATTGAATGATATCAGTCCTTTATGGTTCATTCGGATTGTCTAACGATTCGAAGGAGCTCACCATGGTTTGGACT
>NVWB01000411.1 GCA_002733575.1 Blastopirellula sp.
TAGAATTATTTCTCGAAACCATTGAGGTGCCAGCCAGTGCGATTGATTACCAAGAAGCGGTCCGAGTGATCGAAGATTACAAACCGCTTGATGTCCAAGCGGCCGCGATGGGCCATGCCCTTTGCACCGAAATTCGCCAACGCTACCCAGACTGGACGTGGCTCATCGATGGAGATGGGGGCGATGAAAACATGAAAGATTATCCTATCGAAGACAACCCTGAACTGACGATTCGCAGTGTGCTAAACAACACGATGCTCTATCAAGAAGGCTGGGGAGTCGACGCAGTGAAACATTCGCTGACGTATTCTGGCGGGCAAAGTCGCGGCCATATTCGCTCTTGGGCGCCGGCTCGTCAATCAGGGTTCAAGGGATTTAGCCCTTATGCACTTCCCAATGTGATTGAAGTGGCCGAAGGCATTCCGTTCATTGAACTAACCGACTGGGACCATCAACGCCTGTATGATTTGAAGGGCGAAATAGTACGACGTGGCGTGAAGTCCATCACAGGTTTCGATATGCCGATCTTTGAGAAACGCAGATTCCAACATGGGGCAGGCGGAGAAAATCAATTCGTAAAACTGTTCCCCGAAAGCGAACTCCCTTATCGTCAGGCATTTGCAGAAGCCTATGCCTGACTCGAACTCACATCAATCACAAGTTGATCTTCCGCTGAACGATCAGCAAATTGTTGACTTTCGTTCTAAGCGAAATCAAGTCAACTCGCGGCGTCCTTATGCCTATTTGGTTGAGCCAGAGTTTCACGCCACGGGCAAACTGGTAGACGTAGCAACACTTTTTTTGACCAACCGCGAATGCCCTTATCGCTGCCTGATGTGTGACTTGTGGAAGAACACACTGACTGAATCAGTCGCGGTTGGTGATATCCCCGAGCAAATTCGCTGTGCGTTATCGCAGTTGCCAGCCACTGAAGTGATCAAGCTTTACAACAGCGGCAATTTTTTTGATCGCCAGGCCATTCCGCCAGAAGACTATGGCGAGATTGCAGAATTAGTTCGGCACTTCGATACGGTCATCGTTGAGAATCACCCCAACCTGTGTCGAGATGCATGTCTAGAATTTCGAGACATGATTGCACCTGCCCAGTTGGAAATTGCGTTGGGGCTGGAGACCTGTCATCCGCCAACCCTGAAGCTGCTCAACAAGCGGATGACGTTGGCCGATTTTGATCGAGCGGCCCGTTTTTTAAACGCGGCCAACATTCGCACACGGGCCTTTCTGTTGCTCAAGCCTCCCATGATGGATGAAGAACAAGCCATTCAGTGGACACTCAAATCACTAGACTATGCGTTTGATCGGAACGTGAACTCTTGCTCGATCATTCCGACCCGAGCCGGGAATGGAGTGATGGAACAACTGCAAAAGCAGCAACTCTTCTCACCGCCTCAAGGATCATCGCTTGAACGGGTCTTCCAGTTAGGACTACAAAAAAAACGGGGCCGGGTGTTTGTCGATCTTTGGGATTCCGAGCAATTCTTTCCGTGCCTGACTTGCCAAGCCGCACGCATTCAGCGACTTGCAGAGATGAACTTAAAGCAGCAAGTATTGCCTGAAATCGTTTGCGCAGAGTGTACATCATGACTAAACAGCAGCAGTACGATGTGATGATTTTCGGCTCCGGCTTCGGCGGATGTTTGACCGCGGCCATATTAGCCAAGCGTGGAATGTCGGTGCTGATGATCGACAAACTGGCCCATCCACGATTTGCCATTGGCGAGTCATCAACGCCTGCCGCTGATTTGATTCTGCATGAATTGGCCACCAAGTATGACTTGCCTGATTTAATGCCACTGACCAAGTTTGGCACTTGGCGGCAAGAATACCCAGATGTTCGCTGCGGCTGCAAGCGTGGCTTCAGTTATTTCTGGCATGGCCATAAACAAGGCTTCCAAGCCAACGCAATGCACGATCACGAACTGTTAGTCAATGCTAACGCCTCGCGTGAAGTGGCCGATACCCAGTGGTATAGGGCCGATGTCGATCAGCTATTTGCAACTGTGGCCCAACAGCAGGGAGCAACTCTATTGGAAGAGGCGAGAGTTCTCTCCATTGAACATCCTCAAACACATCAATGGCATGTCACGATAGAACATGAGGAAACGGAGAAAGTATATCGGTCTCGATTTGTGATTGATGCCAGTGGGCCTTCCGGTGTTTTGCTAAACGCACTCAAAATTGAATCGCAAACAGACCAACTACAGACGCATTCCTCCGCAGTTTACGGTCATTTCAATGACGTGCCCCCTTTGAAAAATTGGTTGAACGCACAGCAAGCGATCGTCAGCGATTATCCATTTCCAGTGGATGACTCGGCGGTTCACCACCTGTTTCACGATGGCTGGGCCTGGCAGTTACGTTTTGAAGACGGGCTAACTAGTTTGGGATTTGTGTTAGGCAATTCAGAACTCAAAACCGATACCACACCAAGAGAGACTTGGAATTCAATTCTCTCAGATCACCCCGTGATGAGAGAACTACTCGACAGCGCGACCGAGGCAGAATATCCAGGGCAACTCTCTCAAACTGGCAGATTACAACGCCTGCGATCACAAGCCGCTGGAGAAGATTGGGCCGCTCTCCCCAGTGCGGTCGGCTTTATCGATCCGCTGCACAGCACCGGCATTGCCCATACGCTAAGTGGAGTCGAGCGAGTCTGCCATGCCTTGCTGGACTTCACCGAAGCAGATCGAACAGTCGAGTTGAACAAGTACTCTCAGCAAGTGAATCAAGAGTTCCGGTTGATCGATCTCTTGGTTGCTGGCTGCTATTTAGGGCTCAAAGATTTTCGATTGTTCACCGCTTGGTCAATGATCTACTTTGCAGCGGCAACCACCTATGAACAAAATCGAACCTCGAAATCTACCAGCCTGTTTTGTGCCGATGATCAACGATTCATCTTGATAATTACCACGCTGTATCAGCAGCTTGAACAGCTTTGCAGTAATGATCTCAACCCCAGTGATCAAGCAATTTCTCAATTCGTTGATCAAGTGAAAGTTACAATCAGCCCCTACAATCACGTAGGGCTGTTTGAACCTGTCGTGAATAATATGTATCACTACACTGCCACTGCGAAATAGACGAAACGCTTTTATGTGGTCGCCGCTTTGATATACGCTTCCAAGATCTCTCGTTGTTCGATCATTGCGGCTACGCGATCTTCTTGTTTGGTGCGACATTCAAGCAGAATCCAGCCGCTATAGTTCGATTGCACAAACAATTTCATCAACTGCTTGTACGGATATTTGCCAACATTCATTTCACGGATATGTACCGTATTCCCGAATCGTTTGCGGACCAAGTTGAAATTATGTTCCAGCCCTTCGCCTTCCAAATCTTGGCCGTTGGAATTCCAACAGATCGTCGCATTAGGGTGCGTGGCCACATCGAAGATTTGTTTCATGATGGGCAAATTGCTAGTATCTTTGCCATGCACTTCCACACGCACTTGTTGGCCTAAGTTGGCCCCGAATTTTGCGACTTCATTCAGCGAGTTCCCAATTTGTTCAATCGTTTTTTCGACAGGCACATCTTTCGGAAGTGCATTCGGTTTTACTTTAACGCCAGATCCTCCACAGTCGTGCGAGAGTTGCAGATACGCTTTAGCACCTTCAATGTTTGCTTTTAGTTTTGCAGGGTCAGCTTCGTGGAATTGCCAATTGCAGCCAGGGCCGAGGAACTCGACTTGGCTATCGGCAAACCGTTTGCGTACTTCTTTTCGCTGAGCTGCATTCAAACTTATTTCGACACCATGTGCGTGTTCGGTTCTTAGCTCTACGCCCAGGCAGCCAGATTTTTCGCAATTAGCAATCACGGTTGGCAAATCCCAGTCTTTACCCCAAAGATAGGTGCATAGCCCGAGTGACATTTTTGACGCAGACTTAGGTGCAGCAGCTAATGGAGAAGTTGCCACGGAAGAACCAACAAGGGTTGCGGCAGTGACAGCGGCCGATTGAACCAGGAAATTTCGTCGTGTGGTTGATTTCATGAGATTGTTTCTTAGGTGAGTTATTTGATATGGATGTATTGATGGCTGATGCGAGTCTACTCGGTTTTCTTTTCTTCCGCTTCGTGTTCGATCCGCCCGAACAAGTGCCCGCTGACTTTTCCGTGAGTCCAAGTGCCGGCGTATTTATCGTTGTCGATAATTACATAGGCACTGAAAGTTCCCAGACCTGGAATGGTAACATTGTCTAGCGTAATCACCGGAGTTGACGCGACCCATTTGACTTGCAGCGGCATCGGCACAACCAGATCATTCTTTCCGTATTTGATTCTCGCAACAAATAGCCAAAGGTCATCTTGTTCCAGCTTTTTGACCCTACGAATCTCATAGCGTTCCTCTTTAGGCTCAGCATCTCGTCCCACGATGGTGAACTTTCCGGCCAGTGTTGCCTTGTTCAAAGTTTTTTCAAACTTCGCAAATCGCTTTGCCTGATCATCGGCTGTTGCTTCTGCAGAAGCTTCTACAGCACCAGCCCCCTTTTCTGTCGTTTCTTGTATCGTCTCTTGCGCGAATGTCAAAGGACAGAGGAAGCCAAATGCCAACAGACCACTAACCGCTAGGCGTTTTATTTGAAGATACATAACAAACCTCTTGGACAAGCCAAACCAAATGATGTAATTAAATTACTTTGAAAATCTAACAGGAGTCAACGCTGATCCCCTGTCGCCTATTCTCGCATAGCCAACATCATTCTGCAACAAAGAAGATTGAGAAAATAAATAGACTGCCCACTGGGGCTTTGCTCATAGGTTTTCTCAGGTGTTCGCTTGCTAGTATGACGAAACTCGCTAATCACACCGCTCGCATGATTTCGCACAATTGATAAAATACAATCTGCTTTCAATTCAATCTGCCAGTTTTTCCCGCTCATCTATTCTACAAAATTTAAGAACCAACCATGTCTCGACGCTTTTTTTCGACTTCTCCAACTAAAGACCAAACCGTGGTGATCGCCGATCAAGAGGCCCATCATTTGCTGCATGTGATGCGGGCCAAGGTGGGTGATCAGATTACCACCTTTGACGGAACCGGTTGTGAGTACGAAGCCGAGATTACCCGCATGGACCGGCGAAGTGCCACTTGTGCGGTGTTAAGCACATCCAATATCAGCCGTGAACTAGCGGTTCAACTGACATTGGGAATCGCGCTGCCCAAGGGGGATCGTCAGCGTTGGTTGATTGAAAAATGTGTGGAACTTGGCGTCACCCGAATTGTTCCATTGACCACAAAATATGGCGTGGCTCAACCGGTCAGCAAAGCGTTAGATCGACTTCGCCGCACGGTGATTGAAGCCAGCAAACAGTGTGAACGCAACTTGTTAATGGAAATTGCTGAGCCAGAATCTTTCGATCATTTTATTAATTCAAGTGTGCCTGATGAACTCCGCTGGTTTGCCGATCCCAGGGCCGAAAGTACGGACTGGAAAAACGCCTTAGCTGAAGCGACCTCTATTCGTGTAGCGATTGGGCCAGAAGGTGGATTCTCGGAAGCTGAACTGGAACAAGCGACTTCGAGTGATTGGCAACCGATTTCACTCGGCCGCAGAATCCTAAGAATCGAAACCGCAGCACTCTCGATTGCAGCCACAGTGGGCATGTTGAGCGAAGCTTAAGCGATGAGCCGCCGCGACTACGCTTCCATTACGCGTGCCACTGGCTTCGCCAGTGCTGAATTGCAAATTGACTTCACTCGACAGCTATTATTTTGAATCGCAATGGGGCAACTTGTGTGAAATCTACATGATCTCCAATCCAATTGCAGCACACACTGGCGGAGCCAGTGGCACCCGAAAGGCACTCAGTTGTTGATGGGTTTTATGCTTCGTTGTTGTTTGATCTCAAAATAAATCCTGTAGCCGGATTCGTAAGAATTCGGTTTTCCGGCATTGAGGGTTCTCTGAAGTCTAACGACTTCAGCTACGTTTGATTCTCGCTTGTGATTGTAAATTCGAGCCCAAGTTCTTGTAGGTCAGGTTGTACCTGACGGGAATTGCAAAACCGACTCTGCTTCATCGTCAGGTAAAACCTGGCCTACAAAAAGTCGAATTCTTACGATGTTTTCGTGCGAAAAATCGGCCCACATGTCAGGCCATCTACTGAGTCAGCTTGACGCCTGAACAGTCCTGCGA
>NVWB01000412.1 GCA_002733575.1 Blastopirellula sp.
GATGAACCACCAAGGCACTAAGAAGAAAGAATATTCAAGAGTCAGATAATCCCTCGGGTGCCACTGGCTCCGCCAGTGTGTGCTGCAATTGGACCAGAGGTCTTGTGAATTTCAACACAACTTGAGCCATTGCGATTCAAAATAATCGCTGTCGAGTGAAGTCAATTTACAATTCAGCACTGGCGAAGCCAGTGGCACACGAGAAAGAAGTGCGACAGACAGCAAACGTAGCTGAAGTCGTTAGGCTTCAAAGAACCCTCAATGCCGAAAAACCGAATTCTTACGAATCCGGCTACGGGTTTTATTTGAGATCAAACAACTATCACAAGCGCGAAGCGTTAGTTCAATGGGGCGATCTCAATCGGCCGGATGCTGAGACCATCGGAAGATCGCAGTTCCAGCTTATAGGTTTTCCCGTTTTTAACTTTCACTGAGACCGCTTCTCCATGAGCTGCGCGAATTCCTTGTTTGGCCGCTTTTTCAGAATCATTGGCAAAGCTCCAGAAGTCACTCCAGATTGTTTGTTCATACTCGTTGAGTTCATCCGACTTGCCATAAATGGCCGGACGTGATCCTAACGCATCAATCTCGAACCCGTTACTTGGTTTTTGATGTTCACCAAAGATGCGGCGAAACAAACAGATGGATGTGGCCCGAAATGGATCACTGGCTTCGATGTATTTATCGTCAAACTTCACGACCCAATAGTCAACATAAACCATGTCGCCTTCGATAGTAAAAGTGCGAGGCTGGCCAATGGGATCACCCTCTTCGGTGACTTCGATGAATCGTATTTGCGTGGTGATTTTACCGGACGCTTCATCGGTGATTTGGTTGGTCACTTCTAGATGCGCCACGCGTCGATCTACTTTGAGTAGCTTAATGCGTAGCTCTAAGGAATCAATTTCTTCCTCTTTCAAAACCAAATCTTTTTCTAAGACTACAATCGAAGCATTGGCTTCTTTCAGATCGAATTGAGTTTGCTCAAGCTTGAGTTCTCCTTCATGATAAACATTGTATCCAAACCAGGAGCCAATACTCACAGCGGCGACTATTACCATAGCTAGAAACGTGCGAATGGTACTGTTTACCGTCGAAATAGTTTCAGAAATCTTGGCCATCTAATTAAGTATCCGATTTAGAGTCTGAATGAAATGTAGACAAGGGCATTCGTGATTGTTTAGGGTTGAGCCAACAGGCGTTCAATTTTTCGGCCAGTGGTGCTCAGAGGCAAGGCTTCTAGCTGCTGGGCATTGACCCAACAAAGTTCGCCTGCGTCTGTTTTTTTTAATCTACCTGCCACTGATTGTACGCGGTAAACATCTAAAGTAATACGATACTTGGTCACCCCATGTTTAATTGTGGTTATTTTGTCGCCTAACTGAATCGTAGTGCCTGTTTGCTGGTTGGCCTTGTTTTCGATTTCAGAGAGCCGTTCTCCGTTGGCAATACCGGTTAAGTCAAACCGAGGAAAATCCCACAGGCCGGCCCAGCGTTCGTCTGGTCTGCATTTGCGGACCAGAAACTTATTTTTCTTTTGAATGACCACGGCCACCTCGTTGCGGTCTTCAAATTTCATCCGCTTCTTCTTTTTCGGTATCTCAGCTTGCAACTGCCCAGCAAAGGTAGGGCATAAACCCATTACAGGGCACTCGGAACATTTGGGATTGGTGGGCGTACACACTTGGCTGCCCAATTCCATCAAGGCTTGATTAAATCGTCCACTCTCTTTTTTGGGTAATACCAGTTCAGCAAAGTGCCATAGTAAACGCTGGCCGGCCGCCTTAGTTGGTTCATCCGGGTATGCTAATAAGCGAGCATGCACACGTATTGTATTTGCTTCCAGGATTGGCTGCTTGTCATCAAAGGCAATCGATGTAATGGCGCCTGCGGTATAGCGTCCGATGCCAGGCAATTCGTTCACAAGCTGAAAATCTTGGGGAAAAACGCCTGAATAATTCTCAACAATCAACTGAGCCGCTTTGTGCATCTGCCGGGATCGTCGATAGTAACCCAGTCCTTCCCATAGTCGCAAGACTCGATCTTCCTTCGCAGCAGCCAGATCTGCAACTGTGGGGAACTCTTGTAGAAAACGCAAGAAGTAATCATGCACGGTTGCGACTTGCGTTTGCTGCAACATGATTTCACTCACCCAAATGCGGTAAGGGTCACGCGAGGCACGCCAGGGAAGATCTCTTGCGTGGGTCTTATACCAGCGCAGAATTTGAGAGCGAAACTTGGTCAGCCAGCGTGCTTCAGGCAGCGCAACCGGCCAAGGTTCTTTGAGAGAGGTTTTTTTTTTAATTGCCATTCGACTTTTGCACACCATGGGGCAGGAAGACTTAATTTGCCGATGGTAGCGAAATCTGTCGCTGGCGAACAGCCGACTATTGAAATCAGTTGAACTCTAGGGGCTTGTGATACAGCTCGTTTTCAGGAGAAACCGAGGGATATTTCCCCGTGAATTTCACTTCGGATTGCTGTTGTTTGGCAGTGTATTCAAACAGAAAGACCTTTGCCGATTGATACACTTTATCTCTTACTTCAGCCAAAGTCTTCGTGCCAGGTTTTTCTGCCGTGACTTTGATAATATGCAATCCATGAGGACTTTCAATGGGACCAAAGAGTTCACCAATGTCGATAAAAAACGTGGCCTTATGTATCGATGGGTGCATAGGCCCGGTTCGCTCTAGCCAGCCAATTCTTCCTCCGTCTGCCTTGGTCGGAGAAGTGCTATTATCTTGAACCGCTTGATCAAATGAAATTTCCCCCTTGCGGATTTTATGAAGCAGAATTGCGAGTTCGCGTTTATTCTCATTCCAATCATAACTGTCTGCCTCTTCGGGTTTAAATCCCACCAAAATCTGGTGTACTTCTCGGGTCGTGCCATCATAATTAGCATGATTTTTCTTGAAAAACCGTTTTAAATTCTCATCGGTTAGATACTCGGCTGAGTACCGGTTCCAACTGATCTCCCAGGCAATCGACCGGCGTAGCATTTGTTTGTCTAGTTTGCCAGATGCCAGAAATTCCTTCATTGAACTCCCGCGTGACTCCAACTGCTGCGTTGCTTTGCTTACTTCAAGATCGATTTCTTGTTGAGTCGCGATATGTTTTGTATGGCTTAAATACTCAAGGATATACTGCCTACGAATTAACAGATCCAAGGTGGTTAAGCGATAAGACTCTTGCTCTTCAGCCGACAATTTTCGGCTGCCAATGGCCTTTGCCATCTGGCGCTCAACTTCCACATCGTAGATCGGAACTTCTTTCACCAAGGCGACAACGCAGGCACCAGTCACAGGGTGTGTATATGCTTCCGCATCAAACACAATCTGTTCATAGTATTCATCGGGGTTACCATCGGCAGATTGCGTATGTACCGAACTACCCGTGGTTTCGGCATAAACCAGAAACGAGCTAAGAGTGAAAATTTTCAGCGTCAAAAAGAACCAGGGATTAGGAGTCATCTCGATAAGTCTCCGCGCACAGGGGCCAAAGTTCATCGGAAAAAATCTTGGTTGTACAGACCTTCATCAGCGACGTAAATCAAGCCAACCCTCTTCCCAGAGGTGCTCAAGAATATGTTCACACGATCAAACTCTGCAAACGATTTTTTTCTAAACGTACTGTTTAAGGTAAAGGAATATCCTTTAGCTCAAATTTGACAGGCAACGTCACCATCGACGCTGGTGTCTTGTATACTAACTTGTAGTTGGCCACTTCCTGCTCCAGTACAAACTGGTAGGAGATTCCGATCGAATCGATATCTCCTTGATACTGTTCGTATCCGGCAACTTCCACTTTTTCTCCATCAGCGCCTAACAAATAGACCTCGTTAGAGAAGACCCAGCCGCGATGCGATTCAAACGCTTCGCTTGCATCCTCAAATTTGAGTAACACCCGGGCCTGATACAGATCGGCATTTTTGAAGAACCCTTCCAAGACGACTTTCATGCCACCTCGAGTTTGCTCCACATTACGTGCAACCTGTAACTTATCAAATTCAAAGGTTTCAATCCCACCAGGGACTAAAGCTTCGATTGTTCCTGAAATTTTATCGATTTGAATCGCCGAACGCTTGGCTGCATTAAGCCCAATGGTCAAGTCAACCGAAGAGCCGTTCACTTCGGTATCTAATGAGCCTGTGTTTTGGCCCAGTAGTTCATTGCCTTGGTCGTCGGTCACGCTTAACTCGCTGAGCGGCATCTTAATCACAACGGGACTAATCCGTGGTTCCCAAGCCACTTGCAGATAAAGTATCATATTGCCGCCATCAGCCGCTTGTAGATTTCTGCCTGCTTCAATGCGTGTTGGCTCAAAACGAAAGACTTCAGCATACGAAACACGCTCTTTGGCTGGTGCGTTATTTTCCGGACGTGCCAGGTATGCCAGCACATTTTTTCGGCCTGAAAAATGGTAGGCCATCACGCCTGCATCATCAAACACCTGATCTGCAACTTCCCAGAACAGACCGTCTGTTACATCTAGTGAAATTTTAGGATCGCTGCCCTGTTGGCCAAAATTGTCTCGGAAATCAAAAAACTTATTGCCCGTTTGTTTCTCAATTTCTTTGAGCACTTCTGACAGCGGAGCCTCTTTGACTGAGAGCGTGATGTGGGTCGCTTCGGTCAGTTGATCAATGGCCTTTTTCTCTAACACGGTCCGCAGACGTTCAAGCCGGGCTTTCATTTCTGCCGAGGTGCGATTGCTGATCTTGGGCAAATGGTCAATGACTTGGGGGCCTAATTCCACCAACTGCTTTTCGGCCTCTTCACGTTCTTTCAGGGTGTCGCCATCTAAATTACGAACCAAATACCGAACCTTGGCCGCAAGTTCGTCTGCGGTCAAAGCAGGGGTGGGTTCAATCGCTGGCGTATCTTTGGTGGCCGTGTCAGTAATGGCCGTGTCATCGCTGGCCGGGTCATCTTCGGCCATCAAGGTTATGGTTGAAAACAACAGCACGATTACGCATGCAGCTAGACGCACGAAGTCTATCATGAAAGGCTCAAAAAAAGTTTGTTGAAAAGATCAGTGGACGAGAGAAACCGCATTGTAAAGGTATTTGAATCAGAAAGCCAGAGAATTCTGGAGGAGATTTTCAGACAACTTTAGGCCCGATTTGTGACCTATACTTGAGATAGAATCTCATCTCCGCTATTTCAGTCCCTGGTTCGCAAACAAAGGCCAACGATGTTTAAGAGAGCCTGTTTTTATTTGCTATCTCTAGTTCTGGTATTGGCTTACGTGTCTGATAGCACTGCACAATCTTGGACATTAAAAATGCGTTTGGCCAATCAATCGATTGTGGGAACGCCCGTATACTCTTCCCAATCGAAAGCAATTGTGCTCGCCCGAGACGGAAGATTGTGGGAATTTTCTCCCTCGCAGGCGAAAGATTATGAAAAAATTTCTGACAGCTTTCAGAGTTATAATCAGCAAGAACTGCGCAGTCAGTTGATGCAAGAGTTTGGCCCAGAGTACGAAGTCACAGGCACAGGCCATTATTTGGTGGTCCACCCCAAAGGCCAACGCAACATTTGGGCCCATCGGTTTGAAGATCTCTATCGTTCTTTTCACGTCTATTTCAATGCGAGAGGCTTCAAAGTTCAAAGCCCTCAGTTTCCACTCGTGGCCATCGTCACTAAAGACTACGACAGTTACGCAAAGTATGCTGCCAGCGAACGAGTAAAAGTCTCGCCGCGTATCGTTGGGTTCTATTCAACAAAAACCAATCGTGTGGTCATGTACGATATTACCGCTGGCAAAAAAGATTCGCAGGGCTGGAACGACAACTTTGCCACAGTGGTTCATGAAGCAACACATCAAACGGCCTACAATACATCAATCCATAATCGCTTATCAGCACAGCCGGTTTGGATTGTCGAAGGCCTGGCAACCATGTTTGAAGCCCCTGGCGTTTGGAACTCATCACAATTCCGCCACCAAAAAGATCGTATCAATCGAGATCGCTGGGCCTCTTTTGTACAACACGCCAAATCACGCAGGAAGACCGGTTCACTAGATAGCTTTATCGCTTCCGACCAGCACTTTAAAACCAACCCGAACGCCGCGTATGCCGAAGCTTGGGCGTTGAGCTTCTATCTGATGGAAACTAGCCCCAAGCAATACTCGCAATACCTGGCCCAA
>NVWB01000413.1 GCA_002733575.1 Blastopirellula sp.
GTCGACATCACAGATAGGGCTGTGCGCCGACGTTATCGGCGATTTCATTGCGATAGCAGAGTAGTCCGCACGGCGAGACTAAGCTGACTGTTTTCGCTCTGGGCAAAGCAGGATCGCCTCATGAAACATCTGATACTAAGTACTGTCCTCGGGTTGGGGATTACTAATATCGCCGCTGCCGATGCTCTCTATGGAACTTGGAAAACATCCTCTGATAACAAAGGGAATTTTGGGTATATCCGGTTTGACGGCTGTGGTCTGAAAATTTGCGGAACACTGGTCAAAGCCTTTGATGTGACCGGCGCGAATGCTGATTCAGACGATATTGGAAAAATGATTGTCTGGGACATGGTTGCCAAAGGCGACGGCGCTTACGACGGTGGGAGAATCTGGGCTGCGGACCGTGACAAAACTTATAGATCCAAAATGGTGCTGGACGGCGACGAACTTCGTGTCAAAGGCTGCATTTTGATGGTCTGTCTGGATGGCGGAGCGTGGACCAGGGTTGACTGAGCCTCGTAGTGTCGATCCTGATAAAAATCGGGATCTCCAATTAACCTTCCCGTCGAGCGGCAGCTAACTGCTTAGCGACAGTGGTGCGTGGGCGCGGTCGGATCGATCCCTCATACCGACCGCATTCGCGCTATTTCTTGGGGAACAAAAATGTGACCTGGAATCGTGCACCCCAACCTTTTGGTGATTCTGGTGAATCCTTGGCATAGTATTTCAGGCCACCCTGATAGGCGATGAGTCGATCGTTCGACTTCACCAGCTTCTGAATCGTAAGGTTAATAGGCGCGATATAGGTGTCGGTGTTAAAGTCATAGGTCGATTCGGTGTTGATCCCAAATGTCCAGGACTCTTTGTTGGTGTAGGAAAAGAAGGGTTGGAAAAACAAAGAGTTGACGTCTTCTGTTCCACCCACGGACCAGGACTGTGCTAGCAGTGTCCCAATCGAATATCCGTGACCGGCCAACAGGAAAACACCTGTCGGGCCAAGTGTCCAATCCTTTGATCCCTGCACGGGTGAGCCGTTATGCGACCCAGTACCCTTTTTATAGGCGCTTTTGTTGGTTGGAATCCCAATGATGGGACCGATGCCCCAAATGAATTCCCAGCCGTTGGGTTGCCCGTCTTTCTTTAACTTTGTGGGGGTTGGCGAAAAGAACAGGCTTTCATTAATGTTGCTTATCCCGCCAATTTTCGCCTCACCCGGAACGCCGGAATCCGATCTGCTGAACGATATAACCGTGCGTGAAATCATGTTCCAGCCGCCGCCCAGGGCGACCGGTATAACCGGCTTTATCGTCAACGAAAGTGAGCTGCCAGATTCGCTCGCGCCAATATTTTGGGTATAGTCAAACGTTAGCGGTACACTGATCATCGAGGCCAGTGGATTTGCCAGCGCCGCCGCCGCATCAGAGGCCGATTGCGCCAAGGCTGACCCTGGGGCGTACACAAGGGCCAAGGCGCAAATTTTCGACAGGTTTCGAATCAAGGTCATGGTAGTTCTTCAATCCATTTCAAGCAGTTGATCGCGAATCAATCTTATTTCGTTCAAACACATGCATCTACTATACATGCTATCGCTCCCGACTCGATACGATTCTGGAAATCAGAACAATATTCTGGAAGAAATTTTTGATAAAATCCCAGATACTATTTGTTGCGCCGTTTCTACGCTGGGAAACATCATTCAGTTGGGTGAAAAACGCCACATGTTAAAATCAATCTCGAAAGTTCAATATGTTTTTGATTAGTATCTTTGCCAAGGCAGTAAAGTGGTATGCGCGACGGTTGCGCTATTGATGCCACCCTCGTCATTGGATTAATTCGAGAGATTGCATCATGCGCCACGACATTACACTTACCAGCTTATTATGCGCCGCGGTAACGGCAGGGTTAGTGCTGGGCGCCACACAGGTAGTTGCTGACACCACTGAGGCAAGTTCAGCCGGGCAAGTTGTCGGCGGTGACCATGTGTCCTCTCTGCATACCCCGATCAAGCTTGATCCGAACGCGCTGCAAGAATTCCAGGAAAACGGGCATGTAGTAGAAAAGCGCCATCACAAACAGATTTTTCCGTTGTATAACGAGCGGCTGGCCGAGAAGGGAATCCATCTTCCTAAACCTTGGGGCCTGGCGATTATGGGCACGTTGAACGACCAGGAACAAAACCTTACCAAACTGGGCATAAACCTTGGCAAAGGCGCACCACCGGATCCCAATGTGTTGTACCCCATTCCGCTTGTGAATCTCAGCCGAGTGGAGAGCAAAATCAAGCAGGCCATGGTCAAACTTGATCTTTGGGTGCTGCCCTTCATGAATGTGTTTGCCGCGGTAGGAAAAATGCAGGGCGATGTAAGTTTCGACGTGGACATCGACACAAGCGCCATTTTGCCGCCCATTGCCTGTCGAAACGGCTGCCCCGTCGTGTCAATCCCGTTTGACACACAGTCCAACATGGCCGGTGCAACTGTTGGCGCGATATTTGCCTTTGGGATCAAAAATTGGTTCGCATCGCTTGAGTTTAGCAGAACGTTTACAATTGGTGACAAAACCGACGGTACAATCACCTCAAACCAGGCGGGATTCAGGGGCGGGCGCAATTTTCATGCCGGAAACGGATGGCTTATATCGCCCTATTTAGGGGTCAGCTATCTGGACGTTGACCAGACTGTGCACGGGCACACCGGATTAGCGAACGCATTCCCGGATGGTGACGATTTGTTTGTCAGCTATACGCTTCATACTGAGAACGTGGACAAATGGCAGGGCATAATCGGTCTCAACCTCTCGGCGCCAAAAAGCGCTTTCATGATACAGGGGGAATATGCAGCCTGGAAGCACAGCAAGCGGTTCACTCTGTCAGTGACCAAACGGTTCTGATCAAAAAGTTTCATACTGCAGCTTAGCGAGATTGATTAATCGGATCAACTACTTAGCAATACATTTCAGTACTGATCAGAACCGTTGGCCAAGGTAGACTGTAACCTGGTTGTCATGATAGTTGTTCCTTGCGATATCCACAGAGAAATCAACTTTGAAGGCCGTCGACACACGGAACCTGACCCCTACGCCATAGGAATAATTAAATTCATCGACGGTTGAGGAAAGCGGGTCTCCGAGAAAGCCAGCGCCCAAAAATGCTGCGTAGCCGAACCTTTTGCTGAACATTCCACGATATTCGGTCTGAAGCGATGCAAGCGACCCTCCCAGAAATTCAGTTGCCGAAAAGCCGCGAAGATGGTCCGTTCCGCCGATGGAACACTGCAGGAAAAACGGCGTGCCGCTATCCGCGTTACACAGGGTAAGCTCGGTCGCGAGCACCCCTTTGCCGAGCGGCATAAAGTAATCCATATTGGTGTAAGCTTTGTTAAACGACCCGGAGCCACCCGATACGATATCACCATAGCCCACGGACACGAATACGTCATGACCACTGGTCGGATAGTTCGAATCGTCAAGCGTATCAGCCTCAAATGTCAGCTCTCCAATGGCGATAGAGGCGTGAGCAACAAGCGCGACTTCCGGCGGTAGAATACCCGTACCTGAACTGCGGCTAAGGGTGTTGTCCATATATGTGCCACGCACACCAACATACATATCCTCAGCAAAAGAATATTGGACACCAAGACGCGCAACCGGAGACTCCTGAGTAAGCGGTATCAGAGAGTCACCTGTACCCAAATCGTAATTCAGCCTCACATCACCGGCGAAAAAGTCGATGCGCCAGGTGTCTTCCATAAAGTTCAACTTTGCAGCAGCACCGTAACCGAAGCTGTCGTTATCGGTGTAAAACCCACCAAGTCCGAAAAAAGAGGACTCTGATTTTTCGTCAAACTTGAATATGTAACCGCCAACAATTGCCAGCCCCGCACCAAGAGTCGGCGTGAGCATGGGGATCGGAGCGCCGATGATCTTGCCTTCACGAAAACCGGCCGATTTGTGGTCAACAGAGTTGATCGCATCGACGCCCGGGTTGTCAGCAGGAGAATCAGCCGCCGTCATGTTGGGAACCACAGCTAGGCCAGTTGTGCCCAGTAGAGCGAGCCTAATAATCGAGTCCCGAATTATCACTTTGTAAAACTCCTGTAGTTCCGCATTCGCTATCACACAATCTCGGGCACATAATTACATAGTGCAGAAACCAATCAACTCTGTGACTGATATACTGAAGCTGTGTCGTAACCGAAACACCAAAAAACCTAATGTTTGATGTCACGCCTTTCGGCACTTTTTGCATAGTCTATTAACTGGCACTTTCTGCATAGCTTTCTGTGGTATTACCAATTCTAAGACGCCTCGCAAGCCAAATCCAGAAAAGAGCGTCGATACGATTGCTACTCGCTTACCGTATTTCAGAATAAAGTCCGCGCTATCATATTCACAGGTAACCAGTTGCCGACCTGCGCCCTTCCGCTACAGTATTTATTGCGGCGGAAGGGAAAGAAGCCTGCACTCAGGCCGTTGTAACCGTCACTGTTCCGTCTTCGCTTACCGCCACTTTATCGCCGGATTTGACCGAATTCAGAAAGTCTTCGCCAAGCAGATCAACAGTGATCGTGCGCTTGACCATCCAATTGTCGTCCATCAGAAGACCGCAGGCGGCCAGCGAGTCGATATGATTGGCAAACAGGATCGCCTTGGGTCCAATCTCCTTTTCCATCACGATCATCAGCAATGTTGCCGCCGAAGATGACCCGATGGTTTGCAGGATGCACAGGATTTTGTCCTGCAGATCCCGAACTACGGACCCTGCAACGGCGTCTGTCCGAAGAGAATATCAGCTATCGCAAACTTCTTCAGGAAGAGCGTTGCGGCATCGCTGCAGAACCTGGGTATAGCCAACAGGCCCATTTCACCCAGGCGTTCAAAGGCTGGACCAGCATGACACCTTCGCAGTACCGAGCGCTGGCGGACTCCGTAAAAACCAACCTTCGCCCCGCCCGCGGCGCTTAGAGCATCACCCGGAACACCTGCTTCAACCGATCCCGATGAGAAGGGCAGCCCCAGCCCATTTCTTATCTGGAAACTGCAAAACTGTACTTATTGCAGTTTCGCGTTACCAGCCAACGCCTCAGCCAACCTAAAGCGTGCCGACAAAACCGGTGATCCCGGACAGGATAAACTGCACTCCCATCGCAATCACGATCAGCCCCATATATCGGGTCACCATTTGTTTCGCGAAACCCGGCTTCTTGGAATTTGAATCTCCGCCCGAAACGGCCAACAGAACCCACACCACCACGAGAACAACAGCGACAGCGACAAGCGCTGTGACCGGAAACGCAGTGCCGCTATGGGCCGCAGCGATGGTGATTACCCCGGTAATCGAACCGGGGCTTGCGGCAAATATAATCAGCGGCGACAAAGACCGTTTTGCCTTGGACGTCACGTCGTCATCTGGTGTCGACGCCGAAGCATCGCCCATCAACATCGAGAACCCGATAAAGGCCAGAATTCCGCCTCCAGTGATCGAAAACGCATCCATCGACACACCAAACACCGACAGAATCTTAGCACCGGCAAAGGCCGCTATCGTCAAAATAACCCCGATAACCGCAACTGCGCTGGTGGCTACCTTTACGCGCTCGCCGCGCGACGCATCACCCATTGCGCCGGAAAAAATCGTCGCACACATTACCGGGTTGATCAGCGAAAACATCGTGGCAATCGCCTGCAAAATATCCTGCATCGTCAAACTCCTTTTCCGATTGCCCTGTGTCACTGGATCAATCACCAATACAATTGTCAGTTTCACATGGACCGACACCCCGCAAAACCCCTGCATTGCAATTTTAGCCCTGCTCGCTGTCGGTTGCCTACAGGCTGGACTTGGCCCTAGTTTGATCCTGCACTTCACAGGAGGGGCCGATGTCGGTTCTAATTTTTGCGTTTATCCAGATCGCGGTGATCATCCGCGTCCTGTTGCGCCCTCACCGTGATCCGTCCTCGCGAGTGGCATGGATCGCTGTCATTCTGGCACTGCCCGGAATTGGGTTGATCGCCTATCTGTTACTTGGCGAAACCTTCATCGGGCGCAAACGCATCGAACAGTTGAATAAAGTCATCGCCGATCTTCCCGATATCACCAGCCTCCCTGGTTACGACGCGCCCAAGTTACAGC
>NVWB01000414.1 GCA_002733575.1 Blastopirellula sp.
TAGGAGTTCTTACTGGAAACATTATAATAAACCGATTGGTTCGAATACCTGAAGTTCTCGTTCATGGATAATTGCCGCATCATTGAGCAATTGAGATCCACCTATAATGACCACCGAAGGTCGCTGGGCTAGTACACCTATGACCGCTATACCGCAGGGTCAGAAGGCTATGAATATGACACATGGCAAGAACAAGCCATGAAGAAAAAAGATAACCATTCATGGCAACTCAACATCGTCGTTCCCAAACAGGTCAAAACGGTCAGCATGCTCAGTTTTCAAGGAAGAGATAAAGTAATGACCTCCTACTCGTCCAGTAACTATACCACGGTGCAAACAAAGTAAAGACTTCCAAACTGGAACCCATCGATCCCTTTTACGATGACTGCAACTTAACACCACTATCACAGGTAGCATTTTAAAATGCTTCTCGCATACCCCTTGAAAGTTCCAGCCCTATGTCAAAACATCCAATCACCTCCCTGCTTGTTCTTCTGGTTTCACTCGCTGCTGTTCCAGCCTTACTAGCCCAGACGCGATCTCATGATAAAGCGGCCAAAGCCGCAGGGCTGAATGTTGACGCGCTCAAAGCCATGGATGCGGCCATGCAAAAACAAATTGATGACAAA
Organism: Blastopirellula sp.; assembly: GCA_002733575.1. GTDB lineage: Bacteria > Planctomycetota > Planctomycetia > Pirellulales > Pirellulaceae. Next base: position 630 of record NVWB01000414.1, read on the forward strand.
CAAGTCGCTGGTGTCATCGGCTTGATTGGATGCAAAGGCAAAGTCGGCTACTTTGAAGCCTTTGGTCATCGCAATATCAAAGCCGATAAACCCATGACCCAAGACGCACTCTTTCGCATCTACTCCATGACCAAGCCCATGGTCGCTGTCACAGCCATGTCGCTCTGGGAAGAAGGCAAGTTCAAACTGGACGATCCGATTTCCAATTATTGTCCGGAATGGAAAAATGTAACCGTCAATGACGGTGGCAAAAAGGTGCCAGTCAATACACCAATAACCGCGCGTCATCTGATGACACACTCGTCTGGTCTTTCTTACAACAAAACCAATGTTGATCTGGGACCTACCACGTCACTCAAAACTTTTTCTGAATCACTTGCCAGACAACCGCTTAAATTTCAACCTGGCACAGGCTATCAATACGGTTACTCGATTGATATTCTGGGCCGTTACATTGAAGCCATCGAAGGCAAGCCACTTGACGTCGTCATGCGTGAGCGACTCTTTGATATGCTTGGCATGGACGATACGGAATTCTGGATTCGCAAATCTGAAGATCTGGATCGTGTCGCACTTGTCTACATCAAGGACAAGCAAAACAACTTTCACGCCTGGAATAAATCAGCTGAGCTACTTGAAAAACCATCACGCATGATGGGTGGCCAGGGGCTTGTTTCAACCACTGCCGATTACGCAAAATTCTGTCAAATGTTTTTAAACAAAGGCAAACTGGGTGAAGCAAGCATTCTTAAAGCTTCCACGGTTGAATTGATGAGCCAGAATCACCTTAAAAGTATTGGCAAAGTTTATGGCTTGGGTCGCACGGTTAAAAAGGATGGTTTCTACAGCTGGGGCGGCGCGGCGGGGACGGGTTTTTGGATTGACCCTGCCACGGATTCCTTTGCCGTCTTTATGATTCAGCGCTGGGGATACAAACCACCCACTTATAATGTCTTTAAAAAGTTCACCGCCCAGGCGATTGATTTTGAGGATAAATAATGATGATTCACGAACCCCGTCCTATTCCAAAATTCCGCCGAAGCATAATGTGGCCTTACGACCATAGTTTGCAACCCTGGCATATGACTGATTCAGACTCCGAGTACTGGACACCTTGATTCTACTAGACCTGCCCACTGCGAACTTTCGATTGATTAAGGGATCAAAGCACTCGTCGAATCTATTTCAAGGCCTGCCACTGTTCACGCGTGGCTATCGATTTCTGGTATTCCATAAGTATCTTCCACTTACCGTCTTTGTTGACTAGTAGCCCTTCAAAGTGAATGTATTCGTCTTGCCTGATTCCTTCTAAGTCGACTGTCGAATATCGGAAGATACCCGTTTCATGGGAAGTCTTGCTGTCGCCCAATCGTTGAGAGAACCTGAACTCGACTCTAGCCTGGACTTTGCCCGACTTTGTCGCTGTGAATCCTTTTTCCCAGCGTGCTAATGCTTCTGAAAGTGGTTGACTCGTCTTTCTGACGCCGGAGACTAAAACACCTTCTTCGTGGCAAGTTGCCTTGTATGCTGCAAAGTCTCCCTCATTGACCGCCCGTGAAACTTCGGCCCAGTACTTGTTAAGTTTGCTGAGCCTCGCCTTGTCATGGTCATTAGCTGTTTCTGCTAGTGCAGTTCCGGCGATAATAGAGACAACCGTCACGAGACAGATGGTCAAAGTAAGTTTTATGTTTCTAATCATTTTAAAGCTGTTCACTGCGGGTATATTAGCCCAGCGACTTTCGGTGGTTATTATAAGCGATTCTCAATCCACACATCTATGTTGATAATATCCATCAAGGTGAAGTAAAATATTTGTTCCTGTCGATCAATTATAATGTCACTTTTTTGAACCGTCATGCACAACGAACTTACTGAAGAAACGATACCACTGCCGAAGAACTGGTCTCAATCGGTTCGCCATTCCTTACTCAATGTTATCGGTCTTGTAAGAATTAGCATACTGGCTGGCCGCGAATATCTATTAAGGAAAGGTCTTACCTCCACTGCCCATATCCACCGACCATAGACCGAAGTCGCCTTGCTGCGAGAAAAACTAAGAATCCTCAGTGCCAGAATGAAACGAGTTCATTCACATCGACGCCCTTAGTATCCTCCCATAGAACGGATGTCTATTTTGGCATTACAAGTCATGCAAGGTTGGAATCAGGCGGAGATCGTTCGGCACTTCTTTATCTCGGATGATACAACCCTAGTCTGCCTGTTCTATCTGTTTCAACAAGATCAAAAAAGCAGAGCGAATACGATTTCCTAGGAGTAAAATGAAAACTTTCTCGAAAAATATATTTCTCGACCGTAACCAAAGGGTAATCTTGAATATATCCCTATAACGAAAGTATCAAGAAAACCAATGATGGATTCACAGTTACAATTTGTGCAGTTGCTTACAACCCACCAGGGTAGGTTGTATGCCTATGTGCTTTCGTTGGTTGGAGATCCAGAGCAGGCTCGAGATGTGATGCAAGAAACGAATGCCGTGCTTTGGCAAAAATCGGAATCCTTTGAAATAGGAACGAACTTCGCGGCGTGGATGATGAAGACTGCTTACTATCAAGTGATGTCTCACAGACAGAAAATCTCTCGCGAGAAATTAGTCTTTGATGATGAGCTTACAGCGGAGCTTGCTCAAGCAGCGAACGATCAAAATGAAATGATAGAAGAGAAACAAGATATGCTACGAGATTGTTTAGCAGAGCTAAATGATCGCCATCGAGAGTTGATCCGAGCACGGTATCAAGATGGTTTTGATTTGTCTGCGATAGCAGAGAAGATGAATCGTCAAACAAATGCAATTAAACAGGCTCTCTTCCGAGCGCGAGCCAATCTTATTGACTGTGTGAGCCAGAAAGTTCAGGAGGCATCTTCATGAAAGCGATAGACGCTGATAAAGAACTTCAGGATCTGCTCATTGAATTTTTAGATGGAAATCTTTCCACAGATGATCGACATAAGTTAAATGAGCGATTGAAAGGTGATCCAGAAGCACAGCAACTTTACCTCGCGTTATGTGAAACCCATGCAGCTCTCGCATGGGAGCACGGTATGATGATTGCCGATCTAACGCCTTCTCAACTAGATAGTCAAACTACTAACGGTTCTTCACCTTTCCGACTTATTGCATCTGTTATCAGTCTTGCTGCGATGGTCTTAATTGGTTTGTTCGTAGGGTACACGCTTCTTTCACCCAACCCGATGCTGAATGCTCCTGTAGTCGCTCAGATTACCTCAAGAATTGATGCCAGTCTTAAGACCGGTGATGATCTCTGGGAATCCAATGAACTACGGATAGGAGTGTATGAAATCGAACAAGGATTCATTCAATTTGAATATGAATCAGGTGTCACTGTTTTAGTCGAAGCACCTGCCCGATTTGAAGCATTAAGTAGTGATAAATTAGTTTTACATTCCGGTCGACTTTCCGCGAATGTTCCACCAGAGGGAATTGGTTTCACGGTAGAAACTCCCGAGGCGAAAGTAATCGATTTTGGTACAGAGTTCGGAGTTGAAGTCAATAATGGTGAAAGTGAAATTCATGTCTTTGAAGGACATGTTCGCGTACAAAATAAAGCAGAATTAGAAAACATGGAAGAAGCGACTGTTGATCTAACGACGGCTCAAGCTGTTCGTGTTGGAGAATCGACAGGTAAACCTGCTAACATTGATCTCGCGACGGATCGATTTGTCCGTACGATTGAAGAACCTCAATTGAGCTACCCTAACTCAGTAATTCAGCTTTCTCCCATAGCCTATTACCGAATGCCTTTAAGAACACAAGGGCTCGCTTGCACCAATCCTGAATTTTCAGGTGAATTATTAACTGGCAAAGGTACTAAAGCTGTATGGGGTCCTGGTTTTATTGGTTCGTCTCTTAGAGTAGGTGGCCGCTCGATTGGCCGTGGAGGATTGGTTCAGCCAGCGCCTTCTCTCGTTTCGGGGCAACTTACTATTTTAGCCTGGGTAAGAGCGGATGCACGCGCTTCAGAAGCTACAATCATTACGGATGGCTCCATGAAGCATGGAGAAGGAAGTTTCTCGCTCTCACTTGATAACGAGACCGGTTTATTAAAAGCCATAGCCCGATCTGAATCAGGAGAGCTGGTCTCTTGTAAAGATACCGAGATCATTCCATTGTCTACCTGGATTCATGTTGCAGTCACAGTTGATGGAAATCAACTTAAGCTTTTCCGAGATGGGACTCTTGCCTGTTCAGCAGACTGCTCTTTGCTTTCAAATATACCATCTCCTTCTCTTTCCATCGGCACGAAGCCTTCTGGCAGAAAACGATGGGAAGGTCGAATTGATGAAGTTGCACTGTTTGATAAAGCACTCGGCACGGAAGAGATCAGAGAACTGTACAAGATTGCTGTTCAACAGGAATCTGAGTTATTGAGTGAACGAATAAAAAGAAAATGATTCGATTGAGAGTTATTAAGAAAAGAGTTCAAATGAATTTCCTAGCACGATATATTTCTAGTGGACTAGCATAAAGGGAAGCAAGTGAAACAAAATAATTCAATTCAAGCAAAGCTGACACGGTTTTCGATATTTGCCTTTTGTCTGCCTGTATCTTTATTTGTTATTCCGTTCTCGGTCTTAGCGAATGAGTTGACTGACAACGAAAAGCAAATGGGGCTGGCCATCGATGCGTCGATACAAAAAGCTGGGGCCAGTTATTCCAGCGGAGACTTTGAAGCATCTGGCGAGAGTATTAACGAAGCTATCCGTCGCGTTGAGTATGCCGCTGAGAATGGATCTGTTCATCTGTACGACGAACTTGTTCCGTATATGGCGAGAATCGAAGGGGCACACGCCTTATTGGAAAGCAAAAGTGTGTCGTTGGCTCCCTTTCAGCGTCCAACACGGCCAGGCTTGACCAGTGCCCTGAAGACCGACTTAGCTAAGTTTGATCGACAAACCGCCTCTGAAGCAATCGACCAAGTTCTTGCGAAATCTTGGAAAGCTGAAGGTATTCAAGGGAGTCCGCTTGTAAGTGATGAAGTTTTTGTACGCCGTATCTATTTGGATGTCATTGGTCGCATTCCAACAGCAACAGAACTCGAAGCATTTCTCCAAGATGAACGGAGTGACCGGCGATCCCATTTAATTGATCAACTATTAGACTCACCGGGGCATGTATCGCACATGTACAACTGGCTGGGCGATATGCTGCGTGTCAAAGACGATTACTATCGGGTTGGCAAAACCTACACATTCCATACTTGGCTGAAAGACCAGCTTGAACAGAATCGCCCTTGGGACGAGATGGTTCACGAGATGATGACTGCCGAAGGTCGTCTGGGTGAAAATGGAGCAACTGCGTATCTGTTGCGTGATGCGAATATGCCACTAGATAGTCTTTCAAACACGCTTTCAACTTTTCTTGGTGCAAATGTGTCGTGTGCCCAATGTCACGATCATCCATTTGCCGCATGGACGCAGCGTGATTTCTATCAAATGG
>NVWB01000415.1 GCA_002733575.1 Blastopirellula sp.
AGATCGCTATCATGGTCATTGTCGAGATCCACGAACACAGCGGTAAACGTGTTATGTTGGCGGAGAAGCCCAGCTTCTTTGGTAACATCTTTCCAAGTGTTGTCACCATTGTTGAGCAAGAGTTGAGAATAACCGCCGTAAGGTTTGACAAAAATCGCCTCGTTGGGACGCCGCACAGCCACACGCACACGCCAACCCGCCTTTGCCAAGCGTTGTGTAATGTAGCGACCGACAAACCCGGATCCACCATAGATCGTGACCAATTTGGACATGCAAAGGCTCCTAAGACTAACACTCCCCTGCTGATTACTCCTCTGACGAGCCGCAAACAAGCCGCAATACCCATCGGATTTGACATCACACCCCGGTTTCTGTGAGCCAGGTGAAACAAGTCACCCAAAAGCCCAAGTTTCTGTTTGACACCCTGGGCGGCTCGGCTTACATGCACGGCTCACGACACCTGCCCAGGTGGCGGAATGGTAGACGCGCTAGCTTCAGGTGCTAGTATTCGCAAGGATGTGGAGGTTCGAGTCCTCTCCTGGGCACCATAAACCCCCTAATTTGTTCATAATTTCTAGGTAAGTGGTTGAAGTTGCTGCTTTATCCGAACCAAGAACCGAACCGTTTTGCGAACCATTTCGTCGCAATCGAACCACGCCTTGTCAGGTTCTGACACACTCCTCTCCGGCTCTCTTGCCAAGGTTGAGCCACACAACAATAACGACAACAGAGAGGTGTGACTGTGATAATGCTAGCGGACTAAAACGGTAGTTATCACCGATAATAGAAAAGCATGAGTTCTGGCCACTAAATCTTGTCCAGAGCATAGATTGATATTGCGAGGGTAGTACCGAAGGTCGATATCCAAAACAAGATTTCCACCCATCCCTCAATTCGCCCTGCGACAGGACGGCTTGACCGCCTGCGTTGAATGAAGTGTTCCCATCCAAAGTGATCAGTATCCAATAATAATTTTTCGATCCGAACCACGTAGTCAGCGGCAGCAAACATTTTTGCCATGATCGACAGCCATTTGAGAAAGCCCAAAACACACACGATTGATGGTATGAAAAGAGCAATTCGCACAAGATCGACGTTCACATCGGCGGAACGTGTGAAGACCCATACATAGATACCAAATATGCCCGCAAGCACCTGACCGTCGAGCTTTTTCCGATCCTGAAGGTGGTTTTCTATCTCGCTTCTCAACGAAGAGTACTCTTCCATAAGAAATGCGTTGGCCCTCTCGCCCAACTCGGGCGCAACCTCTAGGGATTTGATGTCAGGTTCCATACTTCTTGTATGTACATACTATGCGGGAAAAGAAACACATTTAGCGCCAGCCAGCACGCTGCCACAACCTTTGCAACCACTGACAATTTCATGTGCTTTCTCGCCAGAATATAGCCGGACAGCAATAGTATCTGATCTGCAAATATCCGGTTTAGGGGATGCTCAACACCCTGAAACCAGTACCTTACAGTTTCGCTACCAAGTGTTCCTAGCTCAAAATAGAATTCGAGCACTTCCCAAGTCGACGACAACAAAAGTACAAAAAACACGCTATCGCGAGTGCTAAGCTGGAATCGTCGTGCAAAGATGCTTAGCGGGTACGCTAGGCCACATCCGGTAAGGAAGTGGGCTATGCTCCAGAGGTCAAATACAGCTGTCGTTTTGTGCCCAAATAATTCGATCAACAACTTGAACCATCAATTGTTTTCCAAACGATTCACCTTATATGTCCAAAAGTTGCATAAAGCCACAATAAGATAGAAACCCCATGACACAGCCTATGTGTCCAGAATGGTCCTTTGCACCGGTAGCACAAACGTTGGGTTTTGGCCAAAGAACCAGCTTCAGATTCGGTACAGCGGACATTGGGCTATACGGCTGCCAATGTCAGCAACGCGCAACTTTTCTGCCATTCGTGGCAAGGCGACCAATGACTGCTTTTGAATTCTCAGAATAATACAGTGCCCGCAATTCCAATATTGCCACCGCAAGAAATTGGAGCAGAACCGTCCAAACGAATATTAAAATGAAAGCAAGCTTACATCATTAGGTCATTGCCCGACTTACCCGTAAAAATACGGACATAATCGCCGGGAGAAGAGCCTGCCCAATAGACCCAAAGCCGGTTTGGCTCCTTTTCATCAACCCAAACTTGGTCGCCTTCTTCAAGACCGCGTAGCTCGGTGCTGATATAGTTGACCCTTGTATTGGCAAGGTAATCTGTTGCAGACATTGTATCTTGAAATGCGGCAACGCCCAGAATTGGTGCATCAAAATCTACGTACCCAATTTGGATACCAGATAGACTGTCGAAAAAGACATAATGGCTCGCGACTAATGTACCCGCCGGAATTTGGCCGTCTTGGCCACCAATGTCGACTTTGATTGCTTCTTTGAGAAATATATTCTGATCTTCGTCAAAGGCATAAAGATTGTCATTGTCAAACGTATCAAAGCCGACAGAAAACGGAACCAAAGTATCAAGTTTTACAAATTCGCCCGTTCCATTCTGACGAACAATCTGGCCGTTCAGCACTTCTGCCAATACGGGTGACGCAACCAAAGTGATGATCGCGATTGCAATTATTTGTATTCTCATGAAATGTAATCGCTTTCGAAATTCATTAGCGGTAGCTCTCTAGGTGTGCGGAAAATAAGCTTTGTAAACTTTCAACGTCGCTGGGCCCTCTAATAATCTGAACCATTTCTCCTTGATCGTCGAACAAGAGCAACGTGACATGTGGCACTCCGTACCTGGCTGAAAATTCACTGCCCTCTTGCGTACGGATGTTTGCAACAAGGTATGTAAACTCCTCTTGATCAAGGGGTTTCATGGCCTTTCTGGCTTGGCGCTGGAGCGTCTGACAAAGTGAACATTGGGGATCATGGATTTGAACGATCGAAGGTTTTCCTTCGCTTATTCTTGTCAGGTCGCTTTCATGAATTGATGCTTGAATTTCTCCAACGGAGAAATAACCTACGGCAGCGGCAACAGGCAACGCAAAGAGCACTCTCCGGGATACTTTTAGCAAACGATCTCGCTTTTCCTTTATAGCCAATTCGGCCTGATCTTTAGCATTATCTTGAGGTTTCCGCTTCTTGCTTTGCTGCTTCTTACGTTGTTTTCTCATGCAAACACCCTTTCATCTTTGTAGGAGCTAAATTGCACTACCGAAATCCAGAGACCCAATCACTTCTGGTTTACCGACATGGTAAACAGACATTAGCTGCATCGCGGCAATTCGACCATGGGCTCTGACCGGGTTATTAGCTGCAAATCGCACCAAGGTCCGCACAGCGGACAATAACCCTCTGACAGAACCTACCTGCCAAAAACGGTGGTTTTCGCCGATGACGGAACCGTATGAGTTTGACCGCATGAAACTGCTCCACGAGGCGCTTTTTTGTACTGTGGGCCTGCTTTCTGTAACATGGCAAACGGAGCAAGGTAGCACCATGAACGGCAAGGCGTAGGAAGGATATATCTGTTGGCTAATCGGGTTGGTTCAAATAAGGACGTGGTTGAAACGATTTTTGGGAAGCACTCGATCTATGAGATTGTGAGATCGACCAGCCCTCTATCTTCACCAACGTATCATATTTATAAGAACGGCAAACATCATCGCGGCTCCTTTTCTTCTATTCCTGCCGCAGTAGATGCGGCAAACAAGGAAGGGTAAGGAAGTGCAATTGTTGGGTGGCCACCGAACGCTCAATTTGCTGAGAGGAGTGGAGCGAATTTTAGGTCAGTGCATCTGAAGTTTTATAGTTATTATGTTACCTTGCAGCACCTTAGGATCACACACTTCAAAAGGCGCACCATACTCGGCGCGCCTTTTGAATGAATTTTTCACGGCTTACCCGCCGTATGCCACGTTGATAATCTTGCTAGAAGGCCAGCCAGTAGCTCCATAGATACCGACCTCGCCAACCCCGCTAGCCATGATTAGGGCAACGCCATCACCGATCTGTTTCGCTGGGCCTGCTATATCAATCCACTTTTCTTTTCCAATGAGAAGATCGTCAGGATTTGATTTCACGCCCCAAGTCTGGAGAACAGGTTTCGCAACATTGTAGGTATCAAACTTCGCTGTGCGATAGATGCCTACTGGTTCAACCTGCCAGTTTACAGTGGCTGGCTCAGCGCGCCAATCCGTTGCGTAATTAACAGCCACCGCGAAATCGCCCATGATCGGTTTGCTGGGGTTCCAAGTCGCTTCCACGACTGTAGAAGACGAAACGTTTTGGGTCAATTCAGAGGCCGCGCTCTCAGTACCTGCAAAGGGAAGAGTGAGAGAAAGAGCTAGGATTGTCGATCCAAAGATCGATGTGCGCCGAGTAGTCTTAGAAATTGCCTTATCTACTAGGGCGATATTCTTGCGATGTTCCGCACTGGCATCCTGGAATGCAAAAGCGAAACGCCGCGCCCAATCCCGCGCCTCGACGAACCAATCGATGCCTTTTTCCGTGAAACGAATAAAGAGTTGGTCCCCCCGGCGTAAAGGCGAACCGTTCTCATCCAGTTCTTCTGGGATAACTTCACCCCGAACAACTTCGATCAAGTCGCCGAAAACCAGCCACGCAAGATTGTTCAGCAGGGGAAGTCTCCCGGCAGTCTTTTTACCCCCGAAAAGGTCCCGTGCAGCTTTCGAAAGCTTCATCTCACAAGGCAGATCTTTCCGCATGGCCTCCATGTGACCACGCATCAGGTATGCAACTACGTTGTGACCTACCTCACCGGTAATCTCGTTGTAGATCTTCACGATTGGACGCCGGTCCTGATCCCGCAACGACGCCCAGAGCACCATTACGCCAGGGTGCGTTTCGTAGGCGACGCTCTTAACAAGTGGTTCCATACGCTCTTCAAGCTGTTCGGCGGCAGCGGCAAATTCCAGGAAGTCCGTGGGATGGCGTGTGAGTTCGGCTGAGTTAAGGATGAATGCCCGGTCATGCTCCAGCAATCCATTGGCAAGAACCTTAATTGACATGATCTGGTGCACAGTCTTCTTGGCGAGTTCCACGTAATCATCATTCACTTCTGCGCGCAGCGCCAGGTTGCGCCGTGTGCTGGCCAACTGTTGTGGATCAAACTTAGCTTCCGTCATTTCAGTCTCCTTTTCGGGCCATAAAACGATTCGAAAGATCTCGGCATGTGACCAAAATCTAGCGTTGAATGCCTCTGTTTCGGCCACAAGAGCAAGAATTTTCCCAACTTCGCAGGTGCAGGAAGACTGAAAACAAAGGCTTCTTTTCAGAAAAACTACTGTGACTGATGCAACATTGTCACAGCATATTCCGGAATCCGGAGGGTGTTTAGCACCTCCCATTCAGGAACACGCCCTCCCGAATTCTTAGTCAGTTTTCCGAAGGATATCCTCCGATATTTGGAACCCAAATGACGGAAAACTGAATAAAAACAATGTCTTATAGTCATGAAACGAACGTCCTGCGCCCTCATCGAGGGGCGCGTCTTTAAACCTGAAAAGGACGTATCCTATGTTTTTCAAGAAAACGACTTCGGTCCTGGCTCTCGTAACTGCTCTCTCTGTTTCGGCCTGCGGCCTGACCTTCGATAGCGGAAAGCTCAACGTCAACGGCAGCTTGGACAAGGACGGCAACCCGATTGTGGGCGTGACCGGAACTTTCGAGATGACGCCAATCCCTTCCGTCATTGGCACTGGGGAAAAGGTTCGCCCGACGGTAGAAGCGGTAAGTAGTGGAAGCCTCTCAACGTCACACAACCTGCACGAAAATCAGGCCGCCGTTTTGGCAATGATCGAAGAGGTGGCTATCCAAAGCTGCATTGACGCACGTGACTTCGCAACAGTTGGTTGGATTGAATCGCGTCTAAGGGAAAGCGCCAGGAACCCATCGTCGTCAGCGTCCGGAGTTTACCAATTCATCTCCTCTACAGGGCAGTCTTATGGCTTGGATAATCCTTTCGACGCACGCGCCAATATCGAAGCCGCTGCCCGGCTGTGGAAAAACAACCACTCTTATTTGGAGAAGAGGCTTGGCCGTACACCGACTGGTGCCGAGATGTATCTGGCCCACCAACT
>NVWB01000416.1 GCA_002733575.1 Blastopirellula sp.
GAAGCGGCTCGTCGACTCCAATGTACGAACAATCTAAAACAGATTGGTTTAGGCATTCATAACTTCCATGATACCTTCAACGGAATGCCACCTTTGTTGAACCACTCTGAAAGAATGAGCATGTTTGTTCATATCATGCCTTTCCTAGAACAAGGGAATGCTTATGACATGCTTGATGGTTCAAATATCAGAGGGATAGCCAGTGCAACAGACAAAACGAGTCTGAACAATTCGATGAAACATGATGCTGGGAATAACAACTGGGCAAAACTAGAACAGTCAGAAAAAGATGCACTCGGATCGATCAAATACATGGTTTGCCCATCCCGTAGATCTGGAACACAAATTGCCGAAGGAGACAATCAAGCCCAAGGGCCACTTTCGGATTATGCAGTCGTATTTTTATGGGAAGATTTAGATCAGACCAACCAAGGTGCATCTTGGAATGAAGCAGGCTGGTGGGGACATCACAACACCAACAGCTCTGGCGATATTGAAAAGCAAAAAGGGGCAATTGTGGTTGCCAAAGTCGATCATGGTGGTCCAGCAGCTACAAAGTTTAGAAATGGAAAACCAAGAGCCACTTTTGCAAGTATCACCGATGGAATGAGTAACACACTTATCGTGGGTGACAAGCATGTCTCTGTCAAACAAATGGGCAAATGCTGTGACACTCATACAAGCGGTACTGATTACCGACGTGGTACTGATGGATCCTACTTGTACAACGCGGGTGGCTGGCGTGAGTATCTGGTAACTCGTAACATTCGTCATCGTTTTGGTCGTGGACCCAATGACGATGCCAATGCCGATGTCCAAGTTGGTTTTGGATCGAATCACCCTGGAATTGTTCAATTCCTTGTTGCTGATGGCTCAGTCAAAAATGTTACAACGACCATCACTGAATGGACCCGTCGTCAATATGGTCATCGTTCAGACGGAACTGTGATTTCTAATTAATTATTCAGCTTGAATCAATCTTTAAGACTTAAGAAGGGCCACTCCTTGTAGTGGCTCTTTTTCTTCTTTTTAAACCAATCAATTATTAAACATCTAACAAGTCCTTTTTAGAGAAGTAAAAAACTATGAATTGTGTTCGTTTTTGTTTTGCAGCAGTTGCCATTTCAGCTTTGATGCTAACCGGCTGTGGCGGCAATAGTACTGGTGCAAATAGTGTAACGGGAACCGTGAAGTTTTCGGATGGAACACCACTAACAGCTGGTACCGTTAATTTTAACTCTGACTCGATGTCCACCTTTGGTGACATTAGCAGCGATGGAACCTGTGAAGTCGGAACTTTAGATGGTGGGGTTCCAGATGGAACTTACACCGTAACGGTTCAAGCAAACTCCGATGGCTCAGATGGCAAAGACCGAGGAGCCTCATTGATTGCCAAGAATGAAACTAGCATTACTGTTAGTGGCAACATGACTGGTGATGAAGGGTTTGAAATCACGGTTGAAAAGGCTAAGTAGTTCATTCGCTACTTCACGACAAAACGCAGTATTATCTTGACCCACTGCTGCAAGCGTCTTCTTGCAGCAGTGGATTCAAGACACCTCTTCGGTAAACTACTCTAATTCACCTGCACTAGTGCCGCAATCAAAAACGCTACGACCTCGGATCTAACACCGCAGAGGTTGCCGTCTCTCGCGTCTCTGCCATCGCATCAATCCTGGGCACTACGGAAAAAGCAAAAGCCATGAGTTTCCTGGTGTAAGTACCAATATTTAAAGATGCAATACAACCAAATCAACCGTTTCTTAAGTAGTTTTTTTTTGTGATTTTTTTATTAAATTAATAGCGATCAAATCCGCAATAATTCTCAATACTTTGCACTCTTAACATTGACTCTTTCAGTAGTCGGTAATAGTGTTGTTTGTGTGATCTTTCCTTCAACCCACCTGGGATCTCATCCAATTAAAATAACCGGATATCCGAAACTTTTTTCGATCAACCCGGTTTAAATACTTACATAGATAATTTTGCCTTCATCAATAGATTGAATTTATAATTCAATGGTGATTGGCTAGCACGTAAACAAAAATTCGTTTTTTTCTTTTTTTCTCTAAATGAGAGGCACTCATGAAATCATCATTTTCCAAAACTCGCAAGGGTTTTACACTAGTTGAGTTACTAGTGGTTATCGCAATCATCGGTATTTTGATTGCACTATTGTTACCTGCGGTTCAACAAGCACGCGAAGCGGCTCGTCGAATCCAATGCACGAACAATCTAAAGCAGATTGGTTTAGGCATCCATAACTTCCATGATACCTTCACCGCATCTCCACCACTGCTTAATCACTCTGGTCGTATGAGTTTGTTTGTGCATATTATGCCTTTCCTAGAACAAGGAAATGCTTATAACATGCTGGATGGTGGCAATGTCAACGCGACTGGCGGTTCCCCCGCCCCGACTAGTTTGAATGATCCCATGGAAGCTAACTGGGATAAACTAATTCCATCAGAAAGAGACGCATTAGGCTCTATCAAATACATGGTTTGCCCATCTCGCAGGTCTGGTACCCAGAGTAAAGATACCGGTGGCGGTCGTGGTCCTCTTGGTGATTATGCCGTAGTATTTCTTCAAGACAATCTAGACCCTACGAACCCAACTGCACACAGTTTTGAAAATGCTTGGTGGGCTCATCACAATGGAACCAATAATGATTATTCGAGACAAAAGGGTGCTTTTGTAACAGCTAAAGTTGATACCTCTTTGCCAACGACTGAGCGATATGCAAAAGCCAAATCCCGTAATACTTTTGCGGCAGTGACTGATGGCCTCAGCAACACTTTAGTTGTGGGCGACAAGCATGTTCGCGCTAGAGCTTTGGGCAAATGCTGTAACGGAAATGACAATGATGGCAGCTATCTATTTAATGATGGTGGCTGGCGAGAATATTCTGTCACGAGAAATATCCGTCATCGATTTGGACGTGGTCCAAATGATGATGCAACTGGTGATGGTGAAACTGGCTCTGGTCCAGCTAGAGCAATTGGTTTTGGAAGTTGGCATCCTGGAATTGTTCAATTCCTGGCTCTCGATGGTTCAGTTAAAAATGTAACGACCACCACAAGCGAGTGGGTCCGACGACAATATGGTCATCGAGGCGACGGTACAGTTATCTCGGAAAACTAAAAAACCAAGAATTCTTATGAATATCTTAAAAGAGCCACTATTTATTGGTGGCTCTTTTTTTAATTCCAAGTTCAAGTCAATCTATTTTTTTATTTTTGGAGAGTGCGTTACCATGAATTGTATTCGTTTTTGTGTTGCAGCCATTGCTGTGTCTTCGTTGATGTTTGTTGGCTGCGGCGGTAGTGGTGATGGGGGTTTTAACGTGACAGGATCTGTTAAGTTTTCTGACGGAACTCCCTTGAATACTGGACGTGTCATATTCACTTCAGACGCTGGAGAGTCCTTCGGAAATATACAGTCTGATGGCACTGTCGTTATTGGTGAACTAGATGGTGGAGTACCAGCAGGCACTTATACCGCAATCGTTTCAGCTGACGAAACAACTGAAGGATCAGGAAAAGATGGAGACTATGGTACAAGCGTTTCGCTTGTTGCTGAAAATTCAACTTCCATCGAAGTTAAAGGAAACATGACAGGTGGCGATGCCTTTACCATCACGGTCGAAAAGCCGAAGAATTAGCCTGTCTACTGTTTTGATGCCTGATATCACTCTTGAGCCACTGCTGCAAACTACATTTTGCAGCAGTGGATTCAAGACACCTCTTCGGTAAACTCTAATTTACCAACAGTACAATGCCCTGAGATTGATAACCTGGGAAGATAATACAATCCGAATCTCCATTCAGGGCGATAAGCTAGCATTTCAATAGTCGCTCGGACAAGTTTTAACGAAATTTTCTGCCATAGCTTTCAGAACTTTCTCGTCTTCCCAATAAATTAATGTTCTAGTTGATCTTGAACTGGGTCATCTCGACTCCAGGGAATGAATTCCTTGGCTATATGATCTCGTCTCTAACGAGGCTGATGAAAATAGGAAACAGAGGGCCGCTTATCGTAAATTGTCGAAACACGGAATAAAACCGCTCTAGGAAACTCCTACAATCGCTACCACACGGTAATCCGGTACACGACATGCCAACCCTATTTTCGATAGAAACTACCAATCTTTTGGATAGTATGATTTGCTTTTTACAGCCAGTCGTTGCCAAGAGGACGTTCGTGACGAATAGGTTATAGAGATGAAAAAGAGTTGTTAATATCTGTCTGTTCATTGTTTGTGAGGTATTATTTGTTGTTCCTTATAGAAAATACGACAGATATTCCCCATAAATCGGGATAACAAATGAACAATCAAAGACTACACGACCCCAAAAAACAGAGACCGAACTCTTAAAATCGCAATCCTAGATTTAATAAAGAACCACGTTCAATTTAAACCTGTGCAACGCTCATTTAACTGAGTGATGGAAAAAAATCATGACTGCAATTGACGAAAACCAAGCAGAACTGTTAGCCGGTTTTATTGACGAATCTGCCAATTCGATTATCGATTTGCCAGAATCACTGAAAAACTTCTTAGATGACTCAGGCAATAAAGAAGCCATCAATTCTGTTTTTCGCTCGGTCCATTCGATCAAAGGAAACGCTGGTTTCTTTGGCTTGACCGCCGTGAAAAAGTTTTCACACGCATTGGAAAACACGTTAGATGATGTACGAAACAACGTCATCGATCTCAACGAGGAACTTTATCGCTCATTAGTGAAAGGATTCGACAACTTAGACGAACTACTACGTCAAGTGGCCGACGGCGAAGCGGCCGATGATCTGGGCGAGTGCGAACTAGATTTGCTGAGTGAAATCGAAGAAAACTGCGGCGAAGTCAAAGATCAAAGGACTGCTTGCTTGTCACAGATTTCTTCGATCGCCGAAGAAATGGCAACCAGTGAAGACTCAAACGCACTAGAATGGGCATCGCAATTGATGGCTATCCTAGAAGAATCTGAGGGCAGCGGTTCAGAAAGTTCGGAAGGAACCGTTGCTGAAATTATTTCGCCTGAAGAAATGCGGCAAAAAACATTTTTCGCCAATAGCCTAGATGTTTCTCCTCAAATCATACCGTTAATCGAACTGTTTGAGACCCTACTAAGTCTAGATAAATACAACACAGAGCAAACCGATCAATTAACCACACACTTAAACACGGTGTTAGAAGTTACGAAGCAATCCAGTGATGCCGAGATTGCGAAGTATGTCGAGGATGCGATTTCGAACTACCATGCCGTGTTGAACAGCCCACTTGATTTGGACCCCAATCTACTCTCAGCAATCTGGGAGTATGTCATTCCTGCATTGACCGAACTCTCAAAACCTCTGAAAAATGAATCGACCAAAGATGTCTCCGCTGAACAAACCGAAGGCAAAGAACCAGCGAAAAAAGAGGCGACTACCAAAAAGGCAAAAATGATTCGGATCAACGAAGACCGCTTAGAAGGTTTTCTCGATGATGTCTCGAATCTTTTCATCACCTGCGAACGCTTTAAAGATGTACAGCAACGGATGTCCAACCGGATGAAAGCAGACACGTTGGTTGAAGAGTTACGACAAATTACACTCACACTATCATCGCAAACCAATGGGCTGCAAACCAGTGTTGCTGTACTGCGTAAAATCCCAATTCGCGGGTTGTTTTCCAAATTCCCAAAGATGGCTCGATCTCTGGCCGAAGGTCTTGGCAAGAAAATCGATGTTCATCTTTCTGGCGAAGACCACGAAGCCGATAAATCACTGTTAGAAGATTTAGATGCTCCACTCGCGCACATGATTCGCAATGTTGCCGACCATGCTCTTGAAATCCCTGAAGAGCGAGTCGCACGTGGTGTTTCCGAAGTCGGTAATTTATGGCTCTCTGCGGAAACAACCCGGACCCATCTCGTGATTACCATTCGTGATGATGGTCGAGGAATCGATCCGCATAAATTAAAGAGTAAAGCGGTTGAAAAAGGGGTGATCTCTGAAGCACAAGCAAATCAGATGTCGGATCAAGAGGCCATTAACCTAGTATTCCATCCTGGTTTTTCCACC
>NVWB01000417.1 GCA_002733575.1 Blastopirellula sp.
ACATGTCCGGGTTCTGCCCCGATCAGCCCACCAATACGGTCGCCCAATGCCATTGGTTGTGCCATCCAGCCCGACAGGTTCCAGCTGGTGATAAGCCGCTCGCCCCATTCCTTGGTCATCACCTCTGACACGCGGGCGGTTGCCGCACTTGGCAATGCGCCAAGTGAGTTGCCGTCCAAATAGACAATCCCCTCGGGCAGATCAAACATCGCTTTGGTTGCAGCAAAATCGGTCATAAGAGAAGTCTCCGCAGGTATTTTAGGCTTAAAGTATCTAAGGTGGACTTATCTGATCGAATGGGGGGGTGTCCAGTGTTGTTGTAGCTGTAGCGGTGTAGCGGGACACGCAAAACTGCAGTAAATGACAGCCAAAGTTGCAGCAAAGGATTTTTGGGGGCCTGAGGTGGCGTTAACGGGCCGGTTAGAGAGATGTAGCGCATTTGCACTCAGCAACCGTGAGCAGGAACTAAGCCATGTGACGGGCCTTAAACGGGCTGTTAAAGGGCGTTTGAATGGGTTTCAAACATCCATTTAAGGCGTTGGTGCAGGCATCGAATCATTGTGCTTCGAGTGCGAGTTGGCTTTCATTGTGTAACGATTCTACACGGGAGAGAGCACATGACCGGCAAGAAAAAAGAACCCGAAGAGAAGGTGGCATATATTGGGGTCCCAGATTCCGCGGACGAAAAGATTGCAATCCAGTCAGAGCAGCCCGTAGCGAAAATCAAACAATCCCCGCCACCGAAAGACGATTAGCGAGGGGGCTCTTTGCGAGCGCGAAGATCGATTTCAGATATTGCGGATGCGGGCACTATTGTGATTTTTTCACCCCAGTCCAGATAGGCTGACGGGTCTCTTTCGCTCCATTCAGATATTCCTGCACCTTTAAAGTGTGTTACATACATTGCCACAGAACCATCATTTCCCAACACAGTGTCCCCAAATGGCAGCCCGTTAAACTGACCTAGATTTTCACTTTTAAGCACGCTTCCATCCGTCTTTCTTATGATCAGAGAATTATACTCGATGCCCGGTTTGGAGATCACTGTTTCCCAGGCAGACAGGTGTCGGTCGGAGAAGGATATGTTGAAATAGCGCAGCCGTTCGAAGGTCTGTGATTCCCCCCATTTGCGCCAATAGGCAGCGACACACAGAGCGATCATCATCCCGGACAAGCTGGCACCTACCTGGACAACCGGAGGGCTCAGGGTGGTTTTCATCAAAGCCGCACCAACCATCCCTGCGCTTAACCGTGCGACAAACGCATAGACGAAAACAAGAAATATCACATCGATCGTTTTGTGTTGCGTGTCTTTGCCGATGTACGCTAGGCGATATGAAAGGTAGCCTGCGGCCAATAGTGACAGGGTCGTGATTGGTAGGCTGAGTAACTCTCGCAGCTGGTCCATCGAATTCTCCTTTTGATAATACTATGAGTAATTGGACGTAAATTTAACCCGGATACAGCGTGCGCGACCCGGCCCCCGCTAAGGGGCTTTCATCGATGCGGCTAAACGAGAAAATCGTCTCCGACATTCTGTGTAGGTCAGATCAGCTGCAATCGCCTTATCAATGCAGGATGCAAGCC
Organism: Blastopirellula sp.; assembly: GCA_002733575.1. GTDB lineage: Bacteria > Planctomycetota > Planctomycetia > Pirellulales > Pirellulaceae. The sequence goes on from NVWB01000417.1 coordinate 1,588, forward strand.
GGGCATGATCGCCGGGCGAAACACTGAGAGCATTCGCAAAGACCCGGTCCATTTTTTTGGTGTTCACGTGCTTACCCTTTGCGGTTTGGGGGGCGGCGGCGCAGTTGGTTTCTTATAAATTCTGATCCCGATCGCGCGCTTGATCGGCTCTGTTCGCCAAGGCCCGCACCGGCCACAGATGCAGGCCAGACGCCACTTGCGCCGAAAAATACCTGTTGGTTGCCAACACATCAGATCGCCGCATTCGCATGGCTCCTCAGTAAATTCCACCGGTTGATATGTCATCTCAGATTATCCTTAGCTCTGTGGCCTTGGTCATGGCCTCACCCATCGCGCCGTCCAGGATGCCCTGCAACTCAGTGGGCAGGGCGACGGCGATTTGCTTTTGTTTGCGGCTGCGCAGGCCAGATGCGCAGGCCAGATGCGAAGCCCATGATCGCGTGAAACAACTCCGCCTTTTCGGTGATGCTGGTGGCGAGAAGCGTAACCGTGGTCTGCTTGGCAAGCGCCTCGTCCGTTAAGGCCGGGGAAGGGGTCTAGCGATGCGTCGTGTGAGACGGACATATCATCATCTGTAACGCTGATGACAGCGGTGGCCCGCGCATCGACCTGAATGCGCCACACGCCACCAAGCTCCACCATCTGCGCCGCACAACCTGACAGCAGATCAGCGATGAACGTGCGCGGCTCTTCGGTGAACTTGACCTCAATGCCGCCGCGATATTTTGGCCGGCCATCAACATCAACATCACAGGCGTTCATGGCGGCGACCCAATTGGCGATCGGCAAATCGTCGGCATCACAGCCCCCGCCCCAGACAGCTCCGCCCGGCAGATCAATGCCGCGCATGATGTTGTAAATGATCAGGACAAGGTTTTCGGTCTGCGCCCAGCTTGCGGGCGTATTGTGGCGTTGCGCCCCAGAGCCGCCGACGCTGCTATCGCTGCGCGGATCATACAGCGGGCTGCCCAGCATCTCAAAACGCAGCTCGGGCACGCCGTGCTGGAAACGCTTGCGATCATATTCATAAGTCATCAGCGCCAGCGGCTTGCCAGCCAGAATGTGATTTGTGGTCCAGGGCCGGTCGGGATCAGCACCAAACAGCTCGACAAGCTTGGCGTCGGCCGTTGTCTGAGACCCGTCATAGGTTTTGATCCAGGCGCGGTTGCCCCCATCGTCGGCGTCTTTGGAGCTGATGACATTGCCCCAGTCAGCATGGACGCTGCCCAGATCGCTATATTCTCCATCGATGATCAGGCGCAGCATTGTCGCACCGGGCAACCCGCCCAGCTCGATGACATCGTGATAGCGGATATTGTTGGTGCCTTCGCTGTTGTGATAGATTTGATGACCCAGCACCGCCGCCCGGCCCAGCACCGCCGTCTCAGATGCCGTTGCGCCGCGGCCTTTAAACTGGTTTTGAAGGCCCGGTTCATTGCGCCTGCCGGACTTTTTACGCAACGCCTGAGACAGCAGGCTCAGACCGGCATTGATCACGACCCCCAGTATCAGCTTGGCGACGGCAATACCTTTGAAGGCACCAGCGATTGTGGCAATCAGGGCGCCGATCGGACCGGCCTGCGCGGCTGTGGTGAGCAGTAACAGGGCGGTGAGGCCCGCACAGCCGGGCAGTTGAGCGGCCACACGCCATCCTGAACATCGCCCAGAACATCGGCAGGGATGCCCCAGCGCGCGGCATGGTGGCTGATCGGGCCAGCGTGCCGTTTGCCCAGGCAGCACCGGCCCATTTCAGTTTTTTACCAGCGCCGGTACCATCGCATCGGAATACCCGGCCAGCAGGGACGGGCGCGCATAACTCAAAGCGAGAATGCTATCGCGGACTGTGTCATTGTAGCGGATCGGTTTTTCATCCGCCCCGATCAGATCCCCGAGAGACACGATCGCGCCACGCAGAAAATCCTTTTGGCCCTCTGTCGTGTTCAGATCGTATTCCTTGATCTGATCATCTGTCAGCACGCGATAAGTGACCTGCATGGACTGGTTGTCATGACCGCCATCAACAGGAACCGGAATGGTGACGGTGTGGGTGAATGTTGCGTTCTTGGTAATCTTGAACATGGGGGCCTCTTTTCAGGATCAGGTGAGGGTCAGGGTGAACTGGTCATTGCCGCTGGCAGGCAGCGGTACACCACGCAACGGCCATTCGGTAATGCCCTGCGCCTCAGTCAACCCGGTCGGGCGCTGGATTTGCAGGGTTGGCATATCAAGGGTGATGATCGACCCGGCATCGCTGCCGTGGACAAGCACCAGGGCGATGGTCGATTGATCCTGCGCGAGCTGGAACGGATTGACCGTGGTGAGCGGCGTCGCCTCGATCTGGAAATCCATAGTTTCGCTGCGATCAACAATGATGACACGCTCGGCCCCGACCAGAAACCGCGGCTGAACATCGTTGCCCGCATCCAAACTCAGATTGCGCAGTTTGCCTACGCCATGACGACGCAGGCAACGATCCAGCCCTGAGCGTGAGACATCCGGGTTTAGAAACTCCCGCACCACGGCCAACAGATCATCCAGCGACACAAGCAGCGTCTTGTGCAGCGAAACTGCGACAGCCTCCTGTGCAGGCGTCAGCACAGCATGGTCGACAAAGTTTACAAACTCCACATCGCCCCAATCCTGTACGTCAGGTGATCTGAAAGGGCCATAAGTCGGACAGTTTGCACCCATACGGGCGGTATCGCTTTCGACAGGTTGCGGTACCACCTGAGGTTTTGATGAACTGGTTGCAGAAGAAAAGCGGGCATTGTGCGGTGGGCGGCCTGCATTGGTGACACATTTTTGACTTTCAGAATGGCGGCGGTGGTGCCGGTCAGCGCAATATCATGGGTCCAACCTTCAAGGCTGGTGCTCAGGGTGCACCTGTTGTTAATGGTGTTGACCCAACCGTTGGTTATGAAGGCACCGGCAATTACTCCATCTGTGACTCCTGTCAGAACCTCGCTATAGCGGCCCAGATCCATGTCGATTGTGACACTAGTCTGGGCAGAATCACTGGAGTGGACCAAAATCGACCAATCGCCAAAACCGTAAAATAGCGCAAAATCAAAGCTACCGTCGTCCGGGCGTGACATGCCACAGCCAGAAAACTGGCCTTGGTTAAAACACCGACTACATCCCAGCCTCTGACCGATCCGTAATGCCGCTTGTCTGTTTAGTCTGATACAGTCTGACCGGACAGCGCAAGGGCCAACCGCAGCATCAAAGGTTTGAAATGTATTGTCATTGTCTGTCTTGTCCAATTGTGTGTGCGACAGTTTTCGGGGCCACCAATTCAATTGTCCAAGGAGTGAGGCACTGTCTGTCGAGCCAATTAAATTGTGAACTTTAACGGTGTCAGGTGAAAACGGCCAATTGCGCCGCAGTCATTTCTATCAGTTGTGCCGGGGACACCGGAAATACATGATGCGGTGTTCCGGCGGCGGCCCAAACCTGATCAAACGTGGTCAGGCGCGGGTCCAGAAACGCTCGGATCGGGTTCAGATGACCGACAGGTGACACGCCACCAATAGCAAACCCGGTCTGGGCGCGGATCAGGGCGGCATCGGCCTTGCCCAGCGGTTCGCCTGCGACAGTTGCGGCTTTGTCCGGGTTCACCCGATTGCCACCTGCGGTTAAAAACAGGATTGCTTTGCCGCTGGTTTCTCCGAGAAAGATGATGGATTTAACGATCTGGTCGACGTCGCAATCAACAGCGTTCGCTGCATCCACCGCCGTGCGGGCCAATTCAGTTTCGCGGATTTGCGGATCTAGTCCTGCGGCCTCAAGGGCGGCACGGACACGTTTCAGGCTTTTACTCATGGGGTACTGTGGGCAGATTTGCCGCGCGGCTTCAACCCTTTGCGCATTGACGCGCAGAGTGGCGCGCCTCACTCTGAGGGTATGACACTTGCCTCACAAATCACCCGCCAGCCACGCGCCTTTGATGCTGATTTGGGGGCTGACGCCTGCGCCGCAGTGCCTGGGCTAACCGGCGATATGGGGCTGCTTATTAAAGGGGCTGGCGGCTCTAGCCCCTATCTGAAGGGGTTGATCGAGCACGAATCTGATTGGCTGATTGGGGCCTGTGATGACCCGGACGCGGCAGTGGCGGCACTTTCGATTGACATTCAAAGCCTCGCACCGGATCAACTAAAAAAAGGTTTGCGGCTGGCCAAACGACGTCTTGCCCTGATCACCGCGTTGGCAGACCTTGGCGGGGCCTGGACGCTAGAGCGGGTAACTGGCGTGCTGACAGATTTCGCCGGCTTGGCCTGTGACATCGCGGTCAAGACCGAAATTGCCGCTCTAATCCGGCGTGGCAAACTGCCCGGACAGAACGAGGATGATGTTGCCACTGCGGGTGGGTTGATCGTGCTGGCCATGGGCAAGATGGGCGCGCATGAGCTGAATTATTCCTCCGATATCGACCTGATTTGTCTGTTTGATGAAACCCGTTTTGATCCGAA
>NVWB01000418.1 GCA_002733575.1 Blastopirellula sp.
CTTGATAGAGTAAGGATTGATACACTTCCAGGTGGCGGATTTGTACGTATAGTATCTTGTATGCAACCTGTAGTACCTCGGGACTCTCAATCGTCAGACATAGTCCCTAGTGAGAATTGGACTGGTGACTTAGAAGTAGTTCGTAATGCTCGAGTCTCCTATGATGCTGATTGGCGTACAGGTGTAGATGATGGTAAGGATGCGAAGCTTATACACCGCATGATTACACATTCACACTCTACACCATTTGAGAGTATGGCTTTTACATTCGAAGTCCAAGCACCTATCTTTGTCTTCCGTCAGTGGCATAGACATCGCACTTGGGCATACAATGAAATCTCTGCACGATATGCATTACTCAATCTTGGTTGCTACGTTCCTAATGCAGAACTCCTTGGTAAGCAATCTGCTACTGATAAGCAAATGCGCGATATCGATGAGACAATCAAACCTGGTCATGCTGCATATGCTGCTGTCGTATCCATACGTGAAAACTACGAACAGGCGTTTGCGCGATATGAAAAAATGGCTGATGAAGGTATTCCACGTGAGATAGCCAGATGCGTCTTACCTGTTAATACTTACAGCAGAATGTTTGGTACCGTTAACTTGCACAATCTTTTCAGGTTCCTTATCCTGCGATTAGATGAACATGCACAACATGAAATACGTGTGTATGCAGAAGCTATCGTGGAACTCGTACAACCTATCTGCCCAGTAAGCATGATGGAGTTTGAGAAGATGGTTGCAGAGTGGAAAGAACTTGAGAAATTAAAAGACAAAGTTCATACACTAAAATAGCCACTTGATTTATAATGCTAGCTAGAGTATAATATATTTTAGCTAGCATTTAAGGAGTAACACGTGATAAGAGCATTAATATTAATTCTCGGTGGTCTGATGCTTACTGCGGGTGGTTGTAGTATAACACCTTGTCAGCAGAGTCAATTAGATCAACTTGAAAGGGGACTCGTAAAGGGTCAAGAGTTAATCGTATGCGAAGGTAATTTGTACGGTGCAACTGTCAAGCCCATGAAGATAGAAGATGTCTTCACTTTTGCCCGCTAAACTAATGAAGAAACACCTCACACACACGCAGTTATTCATTACACGGGTTTTTGACATTATCTTAGGGTTCTCCATTAGCTATACAATTATGTGGCTTATGATGACCCAGGATTTTGGTACAAGCGACGCATTTTGGATGACTGCAGTTTTTACAATAACATCATTTGCACGTGGGTACTTTACACACTGGGCAAGTGACAGATGGTGGAATAGATGAGAAAAGATCAAGCAGAAAAATTAATTGTTGGCCAGGAAGTTATTTGTAGTGATGGCTTAGGACGTGTAGTAGAAGTAATTCCAGGAGTAGCGGGGTCTGTTGCAATACATGTAGCTACACATGTAAAAGACCGTGGATGCCATTGGGATAGTTGTAATGTGCATTTACCTTTACTTGTTACTGATAGAAGTATGATTGCAGCATTCAATTTAATACAGGAAGATCCGCACCAATGGAGTAAGCGTCCGTGCAGTACCTGTGAGTCTATATCAAGCATCATTGATCAACCATTTGGATGCTCCGCGTTCAAATGAGTAACGTCGTGATACTTAATGAACATCCCACTACTCGAGAATGTCCCGGATGTAGCTATGAGATGACTGTTAAGGTTATTCGTGCATTGATATATCAACACAAATGTCCCAGGTGTAAGAAATACTGGACTAACGAATTTAAGGCAAAAAAGAGACTACCACCTAAGGGGAGATGATAGTCCCAAACCTCATCCTTGAGGGCACTATATACACAGGGGCAACGAGTAGTATATAGTGGTCCATGGAGTCGTTATCTAAACTCTTTGGGTATATACATATGTGGCATATCTGTAAAGCCTTCTATATACGGTCCACCACCCCAAAAACCGCCCCATCCCAATTGTATACCAAGTCTTGATGCACCTTCTAGGAACGCTGCCATTACCAATGCGCAATGAGCAATCTTGTATGATGTGCGCCCATTAACATAAGGGAAGAAGTCCAACGCGAAGCCTATTTGGTGATCCGAAATATCATTGATACCATCAGCCAAAGACGCACCAATCTTAAAGAGGTATTGTTGATCCTCGGTACTTCTGATACCACCATATGCTGGATGACCAAAGTCGATAACAGTACGCTTGATAGCATAGTCGCTAACCAAAATCAACCGTGGATCAACACCTTCACGATTCCTGATACTACCACTACTCAGCTGGTAAGCCATCTAACTGCTCCTGTAATGTAGTCATGGTCGCTTCATTAGTATCACCGATATCTGTACCGGGGTGATCTGCAATATCTTCTACGCCTAAAATTAACCCCAATGAGAGTAGGTTACTGTAGTACGTAGACTTTTGTGTACCGATAACCATCGTAGCAAGTTGGTCAACAGACTTTAGCATTTTACTTTCCATGAACGCTTTAGCCTTCTCATGCTTTATACCCGCAGCTGACTGCTTACCATTGACCTGTTGGGCTATTACAACTAAATCAGGTGATAGCATTGTATCAGATTGACCAGTTACAAAAGTTAACGCTTCATCATGCGTATTCAGTGTAGCAAGACGCTTGGCTGTTTCAAGGCATTTGCGGCATGTAACACGATGAATACGTGACGTAGCTACAGGACTAACATCCAATTTACCACACAGAGGAATCGTAATATTATCATCGGGATTAATAGCCGTAAAAATTAAATGCCTGACTCTCAGAGACTTGTCAACAACGCTAACTTCCTTATCGATGAATTTAGCATCCGCCTTGTGTAGTGCTTTATATTCTTTATTTTGCATTATGTTGATCCTCACTTGAGTTTATGATGTCATCAATATCTGTAGGTGCATTATTGGGTTGCTTAGGTGCATCTGGTATATTCATTTTGAATATACTTTCTGCATCACCTTCAAATACACTTAATATTCCTGAGGCTAATTCACGTGTAAGCCTCTGGTCAATATTATTACTTAATATTGCTTGCAGAAGTGCTACAACTCTTTCACGCTGCGGTATTTCTATAGGTGTCCCTGTTAAACTCTTTAAAATGTCCTGACCTTCTATACTCATGTTATTCCCCTTTACGGTATTACCGCATCTAATTGTATATCATATTCCAATGCATTAATCCATATCCTATATTTATGCGAGGGTGTGAATGTACCAATAGTTGTAGGTTGTCTATATGATACTATCGCGAATGTTGCATCTCCACCAGAGTTATGTGAATATATTTGCATCTGATTTGCCAATCGTGAACCTGCTCCGCCCGTAGCAACTTTAAATGCTAAACTTGCTTGTCCTGTTATGGTTGCACCACCGATAGCCACATTGTCACTAATACTATTACCTAAGTAGGTGTGACCACCGACATATAATTTCTTCGCTATCGATGCACCACCTTGGGCACGTAGCGATCCGTTAGTTCCTAATGAACTTGTTGCTTCTAATGTGCTGCTAGTGTGTATATAGTCAGCAGCGGTAATATAATCGCCACATATAAGCTGATTATTTAACCTAGCAATACCCGATACTTCTAATGCATCACCTCCACCAGCGTTACGGAAGTATCCACCAGTGCCAGAGAGACTCGATGCATAACCATACACACCATATCCACTACTAAAATTTGATCCATAAACACCTCTACCAGAACCTCCTGAATGGCCCCAAACACCATACCCAGTTGATGAATCACCGTATACACCATGTTGACTTGTAACGCTGGATTTACCTACGAGTGCTGCTGTCTGTGTTAATGTGGTAGAACTAGTAGCACCCAAGGATGTAATAGTAAATTCTATCCACGATGCACCTGACCATCGATAGAGGCTATTATTGTCGTTAGTATCCATCCACATATCACCAACACCTTCAGCAGTAGGAGGTGAAGTCTGTACGAATGTAGTTACTTTGCCATCAGCGGTAGCTTGTGCATTAGATGCATTAGTGATAGCCGTTCCAATAGCATCATCTTGTGCATCTACCCATACAGAGGATATATACGTATATAACTTGTTGCCATCATTGGTGTCAATCCAGAAATCACCTTCAGTTTCACCTACACCACTAGGAGGTGAAGTCTGGTAGAAGGATTGTATCTTAGAATCAGCACCTGCTTGAGCTGTCGCAGCATCTATGATAGCTTGTGCTATATCATCATCTTGAATATCTACCCATACACCTGTGACACGTCTGTAAAGCCTGTCACCATCATCCGTGTCATACCATAGGTCATTATTCTTTTCGCCTTGTCCTGAGGGTGCTGTAGTTTGACGATATACATGGACAATGTCATCATAGTGTGTCAGACCTACAGCAGTAGGTGCAGTGTCTTGTATCTGTGTCCAAGGACCTAAAGTCTTAAAACGTGATACATGACGTATACGGAAGTCATAAGTAGTTAACGGCTCAAAGTCCTGTATGGTGATGGATGTCAGATCGAAATTGGCTCTAGCAATTGGAGTCCATACAGTATCTGTTGATATCTTTATCTGTGCTTCGGTATACTCTACTATTGGACCCGGATCATCCCAAGATCCTCGGTACGCTTGACGTTCAGTACCTTCACTACCTGTTAATGTTACTGCTGTAACAGTAAAATTAGTCATTGCTATAGAAGCATTAGGATCCAAGGTATTAGGATCGATCTGCGTTATAGGAGTACCTAGTGGTGCAGAAGTGTCATAGATGGAAGTGTCTTCCTCTATGCATTCTATATTGACAGCTCCACCAGGATTGTACGTCATGTTAATGATACGCACAGTAATCGTTAGATTGTTTGTTTCCTGACAGTTAATAGTCGTGACATCGAATGGGCGAAAGATTAAACCCTTCGGTCCCATAGCAAAACGCCAAGTACCGCTGAAGCGTGATCGCCTTACCATATGACGTGCTACACGTTCAGCAATTTCAACATCCTGCACTATTGAGAAGTCGCGTGCCATAACACGTGAACGACCATCCTCTGTCACCTGGGCAGCTTCTTCTACCTCAGGATATTGGATAGGTTGATATAAGTCTTCAGGAGATATATAACGCCCTCTGGCGGTATTGTATAAATCCTCTATTGGACCGGAGGGTGAGAATTCAATGGTAATATCTCGAATGATGTCCGACTCGGTAATACTACTGAAAGTAGCCAAATCATCGTTAGGTGCCCAGATATAATATTTACCTGATACCTGTGCAACTCTACCACCAATAGCAGCCTCTAACTGCTTTAAGATAGCAGGATGATCGTTAGTAGTAGGCATTATACCGCCTATCTTAAAACGCTTCTTGCTGTCTACTATCTCCTCACAGATATTGGCTGCTGATATTACTTGGTCATAGTCTATGTCGCTAGGGTCAGCCCCGACACCGAATACAAGTATCCCATTATTTCTCCAACCCAATATATAGGATAAGACTACTAGTGCCCAGTTCTCACCTATATCCATCCCACCATTTACATATTCCCAGGTATCCTGATCATCCGCTCGATGTGCACCTGATCCACCTACTGTAGTATCCAACCGAGGATCATATACAGGCATACCTTTTACAACGTAGGTAATACGTGATGGGATACCTGAAGATGTTTTCTCTTGTCCTACTTGCCACCGAAGACGGTAATGAGCAATACCTGCACCTTTATCAGTAGATAACCATGTCCAGTTATCTCCTACATCAATATCTCCGAATGCTGCTTGACCTTCAGTACCTAAATTAGTCTGTACCCATAAAGCATCTGCATAGTCACCCGTAGCAGCAGTCCCTGACAATATGACATCATCATCATTAATATGCAATGATTCGAATGATTCAATCTTGTGAGCAGCACATGCAATAATTTGTGTAGCATATTCATCTTTATTACCATGTTGTTCAGCATAGATAACATCCGTTGCAGCAGCCGTCTGACCAAATACCCAGGAACCTACAGCTTGGGGATTTAATGATATGCTAAGACGTGATGTAGCCGCATCTAAGTCTGCTGGTTTCTTAACTAGGAACTCTGTAGCTATAGCAGTCA
>NVWB01000419.1 GCA_002733575.1 Blastopirellula sp.
GCTTGCTCGGCAGCGATACATGTATTTATGTATACTAAAGAAAAAAGTAGTAGAAGGAGAAATCTCATTTGATTGTCCGATGGGGGGGAGGTAGTTAAATGGGAATATGAGAAGATTGGTAGGTATTTATTATTGCTATGAAATTTTCTAGTGTGACAAAAAAAATCAGGAATCGAGCATAGATCACATTTTCCATCACGCTTATTTCGCTTCGGTCCAGTGAAGATTGCGAAACTTCGGTGGGGATCCACGCCATGTCTTGCCGACTATTCGAGGTTTGCCCAGCTCTCCACGCCCCGGCTTGAGACGCTCAGCAGGGCTTAGTTTTAACAGCTTTATTGAATTCCAGTCTTTGAGCGATTCCTCTGTGAAGTTCTTGAAATCATCAAGTGACAACATTACCTGCTGATGCTTTGTTCCGCCAGCAACTGGAATAATCGCGGCATAGTTGTCGAGTAGGATTACCAACTCGTTTGGCTCCTCCGATAGAATTTCGATTGCCAGTTTTGCACTCGAAGGGGCTGCATATTTCGCGTCATTTAGCTTATAGGTTGATCGCGACCATTCCTCTGGCCTGTAGTTGAACCATTGTTTTTCCCATTGGCCATCAAAGGTCTCGATTGAATTCGTAGGCTTCAGCGTCGATTTCACGCCAGATGAAGCGACTTCTTCAGACCAAGCGATTGATACGAGCGAGGACAGATTGAACGAATTTGCAGTGTAAGTCCGGTAGTAGTAGCCTGCGCCAGATATTGGCTCTTCAAGAGCATACGAAACATTGGCATAAGCCAACAACGGTTTTTCGGTACTAGAAATAGGCAACTCTGCAACCCAATGCCCATCCACCTTCGTCGGTTTCACATGATGCCAAAAACGTGTTTTCGACAAGTCACGATCTGTGGGAGTTTCATTCGGTTTGCCATGCTGCGTATAAAACACATCGACCGATTGGACTGGCATCGATTGATCGACCGTGAATTGAAGAGAAGGCACTCCGCCACGTTTCAGTTGCAGTGTTGCTTCTGGTGTGCTGGGCATGATGAACTGGTTTTTCAAATGCTGGTCAAACCAAAGCAAAGTGGCAACTTCAAAAGGCGGGGTATCTTGATGGCCGTGATGCGGCGAACAGGTGATCCGCCAGTTCTTGCTTTGAATTTCTTCGATTGTTTGGGGAAGATCCACGATGCGACCGTGAAAGTCATTGGCAGGCGAGAGGAATATGATTGGGCATGAGATTTCTTTTAGACTGACATCGTCTCCCAAACTCTTGCGGAATAATTCGCTATCGTTGTACCGATCACTGATGCCCCCACATGAAGGCGCTGCCGCTTTAACGCGCGAGTCTGTCGCAGTTAAAACGGTTAACTTGCCACCCATGGAATGTCCGTAAACACCCAGTCGTGTTTTATCGACTTCAGGTTGTTGTTCAAGAAACGTCAAAGCACGCCGAGCGGCAATTGCACAAAGAAACCAGCCGCTGTTGCGAGGCGATTCAACCGAATCCAATGTCCACTCCGCAGGTTTGGCGCTTGGGAATTGGTTGCCTGCGTTCCGGCTTGGGGCATGATAGCCATCAACGGCTCCCCAATCGGTCGTAGCTCGATAGCTGGGGTCGTCCACCTTGCCATCCCAAAATAGTTTGACACCAGCAGGGTTCACATGATACTCAGATGATGAGATTCTCCCCGCCCAAGCGATTGAGATCGTTGCATAACCTCTTCGAGCATTCGCAAGGCAGGCTTTTGCGTCAGCGTATTGGCCGCCGCCATGAATTTGCACGAGGCCAGGCAGGTTCTTCTGTCCCAAGGGATATCCATAGACAGCCGCAATCATTGCCTTTTGTCCTTTGAAGATGCCAGCACGATAACGAAGCACCTTCATGGCCACACCATCTTCTTCCCACTGGTGAAGGATTTCAACATCAAGTGGCTCGGTCTGAGGATCGTATCCCGCCCAAAGCTCATTGTAAGTTTGTGGAGCACTATGACCGGACAATGATGCCAGTGAATCCTGTTCGGCATAGAGAGATAAGTTGGCGAAAACCAGATAGATTGCAAAGAACAAACCGCAAAGAAGGGCTGAAGGTTTCATCGTGTACCTTGGTTGAATTAAGGAGGCAGGTTTGCGCTGAAGGTAGGGATGAACAACAATAAGTGTACGGCCTGATTGAGAAGCCGAAATGCTATTTGAAATCAAGAGATAACGTCACTTGTCGTTCTGATTTGCATCTCATTGTACTTCTCCCAGATTGCTGTGTCAAAATCCATGTTAGACGCGTTCCAGTTATCCACAGGGAGGTTAAGACTCATCTTGCAGGAGTTAGATACGGTATCACAATCGGTCTGCCAGAAATCAAGGCCATGCACAAATCGGCCCGGCCCGGCCCGGTGGATGTAGATAGCAGTCAAAAAATGTAGTGTTTGAGTAACAAGCAATTCTAAAGCAGGGCGGATTCAATTTTTGGATCACAAGGTCATTTCTTTGCTTTTTTCTTCGAGAAACTGATTACCGGTCTCGGAACGATTTCATTGGGACCGCGGAAGACATAGGGTTCCCATTTTTCACGAGCTTTTTCCCATTCGGCAAGTGAGCGAGTTGGATACCAGGCAGGCCAACCATATTTATTGAAATCGTAGTTATCTACATTTTTTTCAACCCAGGAATCAACTGTTGCGGTCGGGCAAGACTCGGGAAATTGATTCTTAGCACGAAATGCTTCTGTCACTCCTTGATCATGAATTACATTCTCTCGCCAATTCTTTAGTTCAGCGAGTAATTCAGTTTTGACTTGAGCGTACTTTAGATTGTCGGCGACATTCTTGATTTCATGTGGATCTTGTTTGAGATCAAACAACTCTACTTCGGGCTTCTTTTCCAGGAAAAACGTCTGTTGAGCAGGGGTGAGCTGCCCTTTTAGATTCAAGACATTCATCTCAGCCAAAACAGGATAAGCGCCTTCTTTGTACCGATTGTACTGACACCAAGGTCGCTCTGGCATCAAGTTCAGGATCAATTTGTATTCCTTCGAGCGAATCGCTCGCATTGCATCGTGGGTTTCATCCATTTTGTCTCTTGCTGCAAAAACGAATTCTCGCTCTTTTACCGAATTCCTCAACAGATTTTTGCCATGTAATGGAACTGGTGCTTTGATGCCCGCTGCTTCCAGAATGGTTGCACAGATATCAATCGACATTACCAAGTCTTCACTCACCTGATTCGCTTTGACTTTGCCTGGCCAACGCATGATCAGAGGAATGCGAATGCCACCATCATACAGAAACTGTTTGCCACGAATGTGACAGCGACCGTGATCACCGATAAAGAACACAATCGTGTTTTCAGCGAGCCCCTCGTCTTCTAAACGTTTTAATAAAGCCCCGACTTCTCGATCCACTAATTGCATTTGTTCTAAGCCATTGGCCCAGTCTCGTCGAACGAAAGGGGTATCAGGGTAATACGGTGGCAATTCCACATCTTTGATTGCAATGGGTCGCTGTGGATCACGTTTCCAAGAACGATGGGTTCCACCGAAAGTAATCCGAGCAAAGAATGGTTGCCCTGGTTTTCTCTCGCTCCAATCTTCTCCCATAAACAGCTCTTTTTTCGTAAACGGAGTAAAATTGCAGTCCGTTTTATAGCTCATCAATGCTGTGTAATATCCTGCATCGGCAAATAGATGGGGGATAGGCTTAATGCCATGCGGGAGTGGCTGCTTATTATGTTCACGATGCTGATTTGCGCCGATGTAATTCTGATGAAACCCGGTCATCATCGCAGAGCGTGAAGTTGAACAGACAGGCGAAGTTGTGAATGCCGTGTCATAGCGAATCCCTTGTGAGGCCAATTTGTCTACATGCGGAGTTTGCAGGCCCTTGGTTCCATAACATGACAAATCTGGCGACCAATCTTCAATTGCAATCCAAAGAATGTTTGGCCGGTTGTCTTTCACTTCTTCAGATCGCACATTGTTGGCAATAGAGAGAAAAAGACTTTGGATGAGAAGTATCAAAAGAGTTAGAACTGGGCGAGTGAACATATGCAGTAGCTTTTTAACAAGGGTGTTTCAAGGATTACTTAAATATACCACGGAAATTGTAATGCAATGTAGTTTTAAGCAGTAAACAATTCTGGGATCACCCCCGTTGAGTCTCCATGGTAACCTGCATTAATACCAGCACCTTGCAATGTAGAAAGCCACAAGTTGCAGAGTGGTGTTTTTTCTTTCATGACAAGGTGTTGCCCTTGTTTGAATCCAGCTCCGCCACCAGCGATAAGCGTGGGGCAATTGGTCAAACTGTGTTTCGTTCGGATATTACTTCCCAAAGTAATTGCCGTGTTGTCAAACAGAGAGGTACCGTCCGACTCTTTAACGGCCTTTAATTTATCGATGAACTCTGAAAGTAAGATGGCGTGATGACGATCTCTCAGTTCAGAAACAGCATGGCGATCCCCTTCGGCATAATGGCTCATATTGTGAACGCTCATGTTGGCGCCTAGGCTGGCCAACATCGTATCGCCAGGCATTCGATAGGTGAAGACTCTTGATGCGTCGACTTGCATGGCGGCAACCATCAAATCGTACATCATCCGCATTTCTTCAACCCCTTCGAGCGTTTCCGCAGGCTCTCTGAGATTGTCGCTTGGTTTCTTCTTTGTAACTCCTAGCCACTTTTCTTCTTTTGCCAAGCGAATTTCAATTTCTCGCACGGATTGAAAATACTCGTCTAGTTTATTGGAATCGTTCTTATTGATTCTACGTTTAACAGAATTTGCATCGCTTAAAACCGTATCTAGAACACTTCTCTGTTCCGCTAGGTTTTTCTGGCGTTGTGCTAAAGGGGTTTTGTCGTCTGAAAACAAACGATGGTAAACAATCACAGGCGACTGCCAAGATGCTACTGGTTTCCCTTGTCGATTCCATGCAAGAGACATTCCTGGTCCATGTCCATCGCTGGCGTTGCCCAGGTTGCTCCCACTAAGTTGAACCGAAGTAAAACGAGTTTGTTTCCCTAGTTTTGCTGCGGCAACTTGATCAACTGAAATCGTATTATGAAAGCTTTGCCCGGGCACAGCATACCGATTGGCTCCAGTTAACCAAAATGTTGAGCCTGAATGTCCATCACTTGAATACTGGTGACAGAGATTCTGAATGATTGAGATGTCTTTTTTATGACCAGCCAAAGGTGTGAGAACCTTTGGGAGTTTGTAATTTTCACCCACATTGTTGACATCAGGGTACCAAACTTCTTCTGTCACACCAAAGCCGATGCCTAAGAAAACCATCCGCTTTGGTGCAGGTTTTGACTCTGCAGCAGACGCCTGTTTTGTGCCTTGAAGTGATTCCAATAACGGCAGAGCCATTAATGCACCGCTACCACCAATAAATCTACGTCGATTCAATAATTGTTTATTTGTCATGGTATTCTCACTTTGATTGAAATTCGTTGGATTGTACTAATGTGTGTATGAATGTATTCAATTGGTATCCGTTAGATTTTGCACGATGAAGTATTGCATCGGCTAAATCTTGATCTGTAAAACCGTAAGGCCGACCTAATCCATATTCGATTAGTGCCTCAGAAAAACCACGTGCAAATTCATCCTCTTTTGAAGCAATGCCTTGACGTAATGAGTTGAAATCTGAAAAGCTTTCTCCACTCGGCAACACTCCAGCAGGCTCGATTGGGAATTCATGGGTCGTTTTCTTTCGATTGCCAGAACGTACAATCTCCATATTTCGCCATAAACCAACGGCATCAAAATTCTCTAATCCAAATCCGATAGGGTCAATTTTACGATGACATTGGGCACATTGAGGCTGTTCCTGATGTGCTTGTTGAAGTTGTCGAGAAGAATGCACTTGGCCATCAAGTCGACTGATTTGGGGTACGTTGGGTGGCGCAGGAGGTGGAGGATTGTTAATCAAGTGTCGTAAGACCCAAGCTCCTCGTTCGACCGGCGAAGTACGAATTCCATCGGAGCCCATCGCAAGTACTG